>CAZXNN010000013.1:0-24233 GCA_964641915.1 uncultured Nitrospira sp.
ATAGCGAAATGCTCATCATTGGCATTTATGGATTTGCTTCATTAACGTCGATCGCCTGACGAGTTGCCTGCTCACCTTTGCCCGCCCTGTCGAAGCCAGTACACCCCCAACCAAAAACACTCAGCGGAATGCCCTTGGGTGGAGGTGAGGGGAATCGAACCCCTGTCCAGAACGCCTCCAGATTGCCGGAATTACAACCATGCTTTGGATTATGGGGGCGGGGGGGCGATTTTTCAAGGCGCGGTGGTTGGCGAACGGTAAGCGCTTGTAACGGCCGGAGTGTTTATCGCCGGCGGCCGGGGGAGCCGGCCTTCGGCTTGAGGCTCTTGGCGCCAGCGCTACTCGGCGACGGCCGGCGGTTTGGCGAACCGCAGACCCAGGTCGTTGAGCACCGCCTTGCCGCGTACGGTGAGGTCGGAAATGAAGCGGAACTGCTGGGCGGCGTCGACCGGATAGGCCTTGAGGCGGTAGTGGGTGGCCCACGGCTTTTCGCTGACGGCGATGGCCACCGGGTCGTCGAGGTAGAGGTAGGGGCTGGTCAGGGCGACGTCTTCGAGGGCGGCGCGCACCTGTCGGCCGTCGTGCTGCGGGTGCAGGTAGAAATCAGTGCAGCATTGCAGGCGGGCGTCACAATCGGACGGCCGCCCGGGAAAATTGCGAATTTGGCCGATTTTTGCCGTCGACCGCCGGCATCGGCCAATTTCCTGCCGATCGGCCCCGCTCAGAGCTCTTGGTCGGCGCTCAGCAGCCGCTCGCAATAGCGAGCGATATTGTTGAATGGCGTCACAAGCCAGTATCCACGCCGCATTGCAGCTAGACAAGGGTCGAATACCGTCAGAAATACCGTCATGTTTTGCTTCGTTAATTTCGCGAAATTTCGCGCAATCCCGTATTGTCCCAGATCGGGTTTGGGCGTAGCAAGGTAACTAAACATTCTTCCCCCATAGCAGTGGGCGCAACTCGCTGACCAGTTCATCCAGCGGCGGCGCCTGTAACTTGTTCTTGTTGAGAAAAGCCTTCCACTGCTGAATTTTCGTACCGTCTTGCGTAAATGCGTCGGACAAACCCAGTGGCAGCTCCTGCGGCATTGGGGTTCCCCGTCGCGTGAAAGTCGCGGCGATGGCTTCCCGCAAGATGTTGGGGTCAAACGGTACATGCTTTGCCAGCACCCAAAGATCAAAATAGTCTTTGAGTCGAGTGTTCACCATGCCAAGGCTGACCATCGCCTGGTACTTCTCTGCGACGACGGTATAGGCCGGATAGACCCTCATCACCGGCGTAGCCATGTCTTCAAGCAGCACCGGAAAGCTCACGCGTTCTGGCTCTGGCGTTATTGCATCACCATAGCCCACGTCGATCTGGACGGCACAACGGGCGCCGTCCAGAATGCCGAGCAGGGTCACGCGAACCCCCGCGTAGTTAGCTTCCTTGCGTATCTCTGCCGCCCGTACCGTAGTCGCGTCGAAAGTCATACCGTCTTCGCATGCGAGGGCGCAGACATCGCGGAACACTGCCGCCACATCATCAACTTCAGATGGGCCGAAGCCAAGCAGGTCAATGTCTCGCGTGGGGCGATGCGGTTGATCGAACCAGAGGTCAAATAGCAATGCGCCCTTGAGCAGAAAAGCATCACGCCATTGGGAGACGCTGAGCCTGTAGAGAATCCGCTCTAGCGCGTACTTCGTCAAAATCAGGCCATAGTCAGAACCACTGTCTTTGGCGCGGTTCAGCAAACGGGCACGAACCGATGCTCCGATGTTCTTTTGGGTACTCATGGCTTGGCCCCCAGTGCTTCCATGTAAGGGCGCATCACATTCGCAACCCGGCAAATTTGCGCGTAGCGCCAGAGTGCGTCCATGGTCACGCGTCTTGTGGCCCACGCTTCATTCAGGGCTTCTAGCGCCACATCAAGCCCCAGCTTGTTGCGGAACTTAAAGCAATCAGCCACCGTCTTTGCCACGCAGAACACGCGCACGCTGGCCCCGGGAACATTCGCGCTTTCTATTCCGGCAGTCATGGCCTCACCTGACATATGAACGATGCGAAGAGGTGGGTAGTCGAGCTTCGGCGGGTGCGCTTTATGTGGAATGGCCAGCCAAATTTCAGAGGATTGCTGGGTCGTGAGTTCATGAAATCGTAGGGCTGAAATCAGGCACACCACGCCGTGCTCACTCTTGGCCGACACCTCACCTAGCGCCCCGTTTTCCGAGAATGGCCTATCCGGCAGCGCATACAGACCACGCCCAAGCTTGGACAGAAGCCCTTCGCGCACGAGCTTCGCAAGCGTGACCCGAGACTCTCCCGCCGCGCACACATCACGCGTGCGCAGTACGCCCTTGCTATGCGCAAGATTCAGAATGGGGTGCTGCGGAGTGGCTGCCATACCGCTGATTTTATACAAATACGCGGCACAAATCAAAATATGCCGAAGATTTGTATTGGCGACAAAAGGCATCGGCATTCTTTGAAATCGCCCAGAGCCGCCGCCATCCGAGTGCAGGCCGCCAAAGTCAGCGGCAGGTTGATCCATTGGCACGAGGCCGTTTAACGTGAAAACGCGCAAGCCGTAGCGCCACGCTTCGGGCTATCGGCACTGCGCGCCATCAGCAGCAATTCCGCTGCGCCTCAACCTCACTCCGCTCAATCCAATGTGCCATGACGTAAACCACGTCGTGGGGGCGGAGCTTTGCCATGGAGATTCGTATGCCTCTGACCCTTGTTACCCAAGCAAACCTTACTGACTGCGGGCTGGCCTGTACTGCAATTGTGGCCCGACAAAAGCTGGAAACCGTCCTGCGCGTTGCCATCAAGGAGTGCGGCTACCCCAAAGACGGCCCGCATACCACCACTGACGAGAACTTATTCAAGCTTCTGGACCACTTCGGCATCAAGTACGGCAAGAAGCAGAAGGTGAAGACCGTTGCCGAACTTCCAGACGTTGCCATCATGGAAACGCGCAAGATGCCTTCCACCGGCAACTCGCATCTGGTCGTGTTCGAGCGCACAGCCGATGGCGAAGAACATGCGCTCGATCCCGGCTGGTGGCTCAAGCAGCAGGTGCGTAGCGACTGGAACCGGATCAAGCTCGACACCTTCATTCCGATTTACTTGGCGGATCAGCCGAAGGGCAAGCGCAGCAAGCCCGCCAAGGAAGAAGCAGTCAGCCAGCAGCCAAAGCCCGCGAAAGCGAGCAAGCCCAAGAAGCCAAAGGCCGGAGCAACGGTACTGGAAACGCCAGCCAACGAAGCTCCTCCTTCGGTCGATACAGAAACAGCAATACAAAGCCCTCTGGAAAACGAAATATCGGAAGCCGTCAATAACGAATGGGCCGAAGCGCCTGAGACATCAACTGTCGCCCCCGTCGCTGACGGCACAGTGGAAGCATCCCTTATCAACGAGGAGCCCGGCGATGCCATTTGAGGCGCTCCAAGGTCAGCGTTTGCTCGATGTTCAGTTTTACGAACCTTGGGGCAGACGTGTGCCTGACCGTTTTGCGCCGGAGGGGCCACCGCCCCTTTTTGGCGCTCTAGTCATGTTGTTCGAGCAGGATGCCTTGCTGTGTAGCTCCCCCTTGCGCTATCTGTTGCACCCGCAAGGTACGTTCTACGGCTTGCCGACCGGGGAGATTGTGTCACTGGGCTTTCGCGCCACGGTTTGTAGCCGGGAAAATGTCGAAATGCGCCTTCCCGCCACATGCGGGCTGCCTGCTGGCATTGATTTTTGGCAGACGGCCCGAAGGAAGGCGCTTCCCATTCTTGGTACGCGGCTGAAGTCAGCAACCGTGGTCGCCTCAAATGCAGATGAATACGCCGCGTGGGCGTTGCATTTCCTGTTTGATTCCGGCCACGCCTACCAACTGACATTTCGCCAAGGCCTTGATGGGGCCATCGAGCTTGCGCCATCGGGCCAGCACTTTCAGCTTTCAGAAATCATCGTTGAAAGCCCGCTCGATCCATTCGGCTGGTTGCATCCGGCAACTCACTACCCCTGCATCTACAACGAGCAGCAGCTACGTTCGGCATCATTGAACGACTGGCCCTATCCGCTGCGCAAGCAGTGGCAGGCTTTGTCACCACTGGATCAGATCGTGTTCTACCAGGCTGTGATGCACCAGATCATGGCAGCCCGTTTCCGCCAGTCGCCACGGCTCAAGCAACGCCTGCTGGCATTGCGATACCCCGTGGTCTGCAAGGGCTTGCCTGTTGGCCTGATCGAGAAACTCCAAGCCGAGTTCTCCGTCACGGCATGAATATGTGCTATTCCCATCAAAACGGGTCTAATCCGGTGCACACGGGTCAGACACTGTGTCATAGTCATGATCTTGAACCACTCACATGCCCAAATGGAAAACTCCGCCATGACAGACCGCTGGTTGTCGGTTGAAGAGATTGCTGAACACCTTGGGATCAGCAAGGACACTGTCTATGCATGGATTTCAAAGAAAGGCATGCCTGCGCACCGTGTGGGCCGCTTCTGGAAATTTCAGCGGGCGGAAGTTGATGCGTGGGTGCGGTCAGGCGGTGCCGACGAGAGCACCGCTCCACCTAATGCAGGATCGTCATCGCAAAATCAAGAAGAGCCAAAAGCGAAGGGAAGCAAGGCGTAATGGATTACCAAGAACAAAAACTACTCGAAGACGACCTCTGGGAAGCGGCCGACCAACTCCGCGCCAATTCCAAGCTCACGGCCAGCGAATACTCCATGCCCGTGCTGGGCCTGATCTTCTTGCGCCACGCCACCACTCGCTTCAACGACCTGCTGCCTGAAGTTGAAAAGGCAGTGCCTGCGCGGGCTACAGGTGCGCTGAGGGAAGACCGCATCAAGCTGGGCTTTCAGGGCAAGGCCGCCATTTATCTGCCGGAAACCGCCCGCTACGACTATCTGGCGGCTTTGCCTGCTGGCACCAATGTTGGCGAGGCCATCCGCGACGCGATGATTGCCATCGAGGCGTCGGTGACTGACCAGCAAGGCAACAAGTTGCTGGAGGGTGCGCTGCCCAAAGATTACCTGGGCCTTGAGCAAGACCTGCTGGCCGAACTCATCAAAATCTTCAACCGCCCCGCCTTGCAGACGGCCAAAGGCGATGTGTTCGGGCGCATCTATGAATACTTCCTGAACCAGTTCGCCCAGAGCGGTGCGCAGGAAGGCGGCGAGTTCTTCACGCCGCCCAGCTTGGTTCGTATGATCGTGAACGTGATCGAGCCTGACCATGGAACGGTGCTCGACCCAGCATGCGGTTCGGCAGGCATGTTTGTGCAGACAGGGCACTTCATCGAAGAAGTGCGCCATAAACACACGGTTGATACCGACATCACTTTCTTCGGTCAGGAAAAGGCCGACCTCAACAGCAAGCTGGCGCGGATGAACTTGGCCGTGCATGGGCTGGAGGGGCAGATTCGCATTGGCAACACCTTCTACGAAGACCATCACCAGTTGCTTGGGCAATGCGACTTCGTGATGGCCAACCCTCCCTTCAATGTGGATGGCGTGCAGGTCGCGAAGATCAAAAGCCAGGTGGGCGACAACCAAACGGGCCGTCTGCCCTTCGGCCTGCCGGGGATCGCTACCAAGACCAAGGGCAAGAACAATGGCGACGGTGAAACCATCTCGAACGCCAACAGCCTGTGGATTCAGTACTTCTACAGCTACCTGAATGACACAGGCCGCGCCGGGTTCGTCATGGCCTCCAGTGCCTCGGATGCCGGCAATAAAGACAAAGACATTCGCCAGAAGCTGGTGGAAAGTGGGCATGTGGACGTGATGATGTCCATCGGCCCCAAGTTCTTCTACACACGCAGCCTGCCTTGCACGCTGTGGTTCTTCGACAAAGGCAAGCCTGAGGACTTGCTCGACACCGTGTTGATGATCGACGCGCGTAACGTCTACACCGTGGTTTCTGCACGTTCCCATGTGTTTTCGGAAGAACAGCTTGCCAACCTGACGGCCATTACCTGGTTGTACCGGGGCGAGCACGACCGTTTCACGGCTCTGCTCGCCAGCTACCACACCAAGGCTGGGCAATACCTCGCCATGTTGCCAGAGCGATTGGTGGCCGACGAACTGCAAATCAAGGCGCTTGCCAGTGCATTGCGTAACTTCGCCAAGGCCACCGAAGACGACGCGGCAGTGACTACTGTCCGTGAAAAGCTGGGTGAAGAGCACGGCATTACCGACGAAGCACTGGCCCACTTCCGCGCCGAACTCGCCAAACTGGAAGCGCAAGCCGCGTCCTGGGATGCCACGCTGGCGAAAAGCTTGAAAGACGCCAAGCTACTGCAAGAGGCCATTGCCGCGCTGCCGGATAACGCCAGCTTTGCGCAGCGCAAGGTTCTGCACAACAAACTGGATGAAGCCAACCCCGATCTCAAAGCCGCCCTGGCAGCATTGGAGGCACGGCACAAGGGCTGGCTCAAGCTGCTGGAGTTGGTTGAGAAGGGCTTGCGTGCCCGGCAGTGGGCTGCTTTCGACGGCGATGCCACACGCGATGCCAAGAAAGCCTTGCTTTCACGTGACGCCAAGAAGCGCGAAAAGCCAACCGTGAGGGACTTGGGCGTGGAAGCCTTCAAGCGTGCCAGCTACTTTGTCACTCAAGGGCATTGGTTGCTGCACCGCTTTCCGGATGGGCTATACGAGGACGTTTCCGGACTGTGCAAGGCTGTTATGCGCAAGGAGATAGCTGAGAACGGCTATTCGCTAACGCCGGGTCGGTATGTAGGAGTTGGTGTTGGGCAGCAGGATGAGGCTGATAGTGAGGTATTTCTTAATCTTATGCGGGAAATTCATAGCGATCTTACTGAGCTCAATGAACAGGCAAGCAATCTTGCTCTTTCGATTCAAACCCGTTTTGCGGAACTATTGGGATGAGTTGGCCTACCGTCAAGCTTGGGGATGTGATGACCGTTGGTCGAGGTTCATCGCCTCGCCCAATAAAGGATGAGCGTTTTTTTACTGGCGGAGCAATACCTTGGGTAAAAATCGCTGACGCAACTGCGTCCGGAAAATTCATTTTCAGGACAAACGAATACGTCAATGAGTACGGAGCTTCGTTTAGCAGGCGGCTGCAACCGGGTTCACTTATTTTTCCGGCCAGTGGAACACTCGGAATTCCACGCTTCCTCGGTGTTGAGGCATGCATCCACGACGGGTGGTTGTATTTCTCTGACTACAACGGCATTGACCCAGATTGGCTTTATTACAGACTGATTCTTCTGAAGTCGTATTACGAGTCTATTGCTTACGGTGCAGCAATTCAGAATATTAATACGGAGATTGTTCGAAATACCGAGATTCAACTGCCAGACATAAAAACTCAGCAATCAATCTCTGCTGTTATAAAAACCTACGACGACCTTATCGAAAATAATCATCGCCGCATTACCTTGCTCGAGGAGTCAGGCAAGTTGTTATACCGTGAGTGGTTCGTGAATCTACGATTTCCCGGTCACGAGTCGCATCCATGCATAGACGGCATTCCAGAAGGGTGGGGTCGCAAATCCATAACTGAAATGGTTCAAATCAACCCAAAGACGCCTTTCGACAAAGATTGTGTCTACCCGTTTGTGCCGATGCAGGCGCTTTCTGAGAGCTCCATGGTTATTGAGGGTACGGAAGAACGCGTCATTTCTGGCGGAGCAAAGTTCCAAAATCAAGATACCTTACTTGCACGCATCACACCATGCCTTGAGAATGGGAAAACCGGATTTGTCCAATTCTTAGATGAAGACAAGCCGGTCGCTAGTGGATCGACAGAATTCATCGTCATGAGAGGCGCAACGGTGAGTCCGTATTGGGTTTACTACACAGCACGCGATGAAAGCTTCAGGGAGCATGCAATAGGAAGCATGGTTGGTTCAGATGGTCGGCAACGTGTTAACTCAAAGTGTTTTGATTCCTACTTTGCCTGGCAGCCCCCCCAGAACATGCTTAACGAGTTCAACGAAGCTGTTGAGCCTATGTTCAAGGAAATTCAGGTGCTTGCCTGTATGAGCCAACGCCTTCGAGAAGCACGTGATGCGCTTCTCCCCAAGCTGATGTCAGGCGAAGTCCAAGTCTAAAAAATTAGGGAGCACAATGGCTAGCGCCGCCTATTCGGAAGACAACAACATCCAGGAACCCGCCGCCAGGCTGTTCGAGGACAACCTCGACTGGCGTTCGGTCTTTGCCTTTAACACCGAGACCTTTGGTACGGGTTCGCTCTTGGGGCGCAAGGATGCGACCGAAGTAGTACTGGCGCGGGAGCTGGATGCGGCGCTGTGCAAACTCAATCCCAAGTTAGCTGCGACCCCCGAGGGGCGCGCCAAGCTCACATTGGCACGCGATCAACTGCTGGATGCAGACCCGACCAAGACGTTGCTGCAACACAATGAGGCCAAATGGCACTTGATGCGCAATGGCATCACCCTGAAATCGCCCGTAGGTAACGCCGCCGAAGACGTGCATGTCACGGTGATCGACTTTCAGAATCCGACGGCCAACGAATTCGTTGTGGTGCGTGAGCTGTGGGTGCAAAGTGGCCCATTCCGGCGGCGCTGTGATTTAGTGGGTTTCGTCAATGGTCTGCCCTTGGTATTCATCGAACTCAAGCGCCACGACAAAGGCCTGAAGGCGGCATTCGACGACAACTACACCGACTACAAAGATACGATCCCGCACCTATTCCATTACAACGCGCTGGTGATCGTCTCCAATGGTCTGGATGCCCGCTTCGGCTCAATCACTAGCGGCTGGGATCACTTCTACCGCTGGAAGCGCCTAAACGAAGACGATACCGACCCGGCACCGAAGCACGATGAACCACCGCTGAAGCCCATCCTGCCGATTCTTCTGCGGGGCATGTGCGCCAAGGATGCATTGCTTGATCTGGTAGAGAACTTCACGCTCTTTGACAGCAGTGAGGAACACACGCTGAAGGTGGTGGCGCGCAACCACCAGTACCTCGGTGTCAATAAGGCCATAGCCAAGCTGAAAGCGGGCGATGCCGATGTACTGGCGGGTAAGCTGGGCGTGTTCTGGCACACCCAAGGCAGTGGCAAGAGCTATTCCATGGTGTTCTTCTGCCAGAAGGTGCACCGCAAAGTATCAGCGGCATACACCTTTGTGCTGCTGACCGACCGCAAGGAACTGGACGACCAGATTTACAAGACCTTTGTTGGCTGCGGCGTCTCAACCAACAAGGGCGACAAGGCTACCGGTGCCGAAGGCTTGGAGCGTTTGCTCAAGGACGAAAACCGCCGCTATGTGTTCAGCCTGATTCACAAGTTCCGCAAGCGCGTGACCGAGCCCTGGAACCATCGTGATGATGTGATCGTGGTGTCTGATGAGGCGCACCGTACCCAATATGGCCGTCTGGCCCTGAACATGCGCATGGCCTTGCAGCGCGCCAAGTTCATCGGCTTCACCGGCACCCCGTTGATCGACGGCCCGGAGCGCAGTGTTACCGAGCAGGTGTTTGGCCCTTATGTGTCGGTCTACGACTTCCAGCGCGCGGTCTCGGACGGTGCCACCTTGCCGCTGTACTACGAGAACCGAGGCGAAAAGCTGCGCATCGTTGATCCCGATCTGAACAAGCGGATCGAGGAGCGCATCGACGCTGCCCGTGCCGATGGCGAGCTGACCGAAGAGCAGGAGGAAAAGTTGTACCGCGAGCTAGCGCGGGAGTATCCGGTTTTCACCTCGGACACTCACCTGAATGATGTGGCCGCGGATTTCGTAGAGCACTTTCACCAACGCTGGCGCTTGATGGAGTCTCCCGTCAAGCCGGGCAGCTCGCTGAAGTATGGTGGCAACGCCAAGGCCATGCTGGTCTGCATCGACAAGATCACCTGCGCCAAGATGGCCGAGCGCATCAAGGATAAGTGGCAGGCGAAGATGCTGGAGTTACAAGGCAAGCTCCAGAAAGAAGAAGAATACTTTGCCAAGGCTGGCAAACCTGAAACGGCGTTTGTAGCACGGCTGCGAGCACAGATTGCATGGATGGCCGACACGCAGATTCACCCGGTGTTCAGTCCCGAGCAGAACGAGGTCAAAGACTTCGCCGATGAGGGTATCGACGTCAAGCCTTACCGCGAAGTCATGGTCAAAGGCATTGGCGGCAAGGACATTGACGAGTGCTTCAAGGATGGCAAGCACCCGTTCCGCGTGGCGGTGGTCTGCGCCATGTGGCTGACGGGCTTTGATGTGAAGTCGCTGGCAACGCTGTATCTGGACAAGCCCATGAAAGGGCATACCTTGATGCAGGCTATCGCACGCGTCAATCGGGTGGCTGCTAACAAAAAGAACGGCCTCATCATCGACTACAACGGCATGCTCAAGAGCTTGCGCAAGGCACTGGCCACCTATGCGCAGGGCGACAAAGGCACGCCTGCCGATCCGCTATTCGACGAGGATCAGGCACTGGCTGAATACGCAGCAGCCATCGGCAAGGTGCAAGCACATCTTAAAACCGTGGGCTACGAGCTAGATGCCTTGGTTCGCGCCGAGGAAGGCGAAGAGACATGGACAGAACTGTTGAATGCCCAAAACGCGCTCAGCACGTCCGCAGAAAACAAGAAGACGTTTCAAGTCTTGGCTGAGGACGTGTTTGACCGCTTCAGGGGCTTGTTCCCAAATCCCGGCGTGTTTACCTATGAGCCGCAGGAAAACGCCATTTCGGCCATCTACAACTTGCTGCAAAAGCCCAAGCCAAAAGTAGACATCACTGCGATCATGCAAGAGATTCGCGGCGTGATTGATGCTTCGCTGGAGGTTACGCCCAAAGGGCAAGTGAACCAGCCCACCAAGCAATATGACTTGTCGGGCATCGACTTCGAGCGCCTACGGGTTGAGTTTGCCAAGTCTCCCTACAAGGAAACGGCTGTGCTGACCTTGCAGGAACGGATTCAGGCACGGCTAGATCGCATGATGGCCCAGAATCCGAGCCGCATTGACCTCTACAAACGATACCAAGAGATCATTGCCGACTACAACAAGGACAAAGACGACGCCGAAATTCAGCGCGTATTTGATGACCTGATGTCGCTGCACGATTCGCTGGATCAGGAAGAGCAACGTTACATCCGGGAAGGCTTCAAGACCGAAAAGGAACTGGCCGTATTTGACCTGCTTTCAAAGGACAAAACCAGCATCACGAAAGGCGACATCGACAAGATCAAGAAGGTCGCTCAGGAACTGATGGATACCGTGGAACAGCGCCGTCAGGAAATGGGCGACTTGCGTGACCGGGCATCAGCGCAGGCCCAGATGAAGGCGGCAATCATCGACCGCATGCTGGAAGGCATGCCCGATGAATTCTCCAGCGAGGACATCGAAGCACGCGCCGAAGTGGTCTACCAATACGTGGAAACGCAGATGCAGTCGGCGGCGGTGCATTGATGCGGTGCTCTGTAACCCAGCAACAGAAGGCAAGACATGAAGATTGATCTTGTGTTGATCTCGTCTCGGTTGGCGGAAGCACGCCGACTCCAATCCGTTGAGCTTGCAGAAGCCGCAACGCAGACTGGCATTGAAGCTGGACGGCTCGCAAGCATTGAAACCGGTCAACAGGCACCTTCTGGTGACGAATTGCTGATTCTTGCCAACTACTATGCACGCGATTTCCGTGACTTTGTTGATCCGAGCCGCCCCGAGCCGTTCAAACAGACCGACATTCTCTATCGCAGATATGGGCAAGCATTTACGCCCAGCGACCGGCGAGCAATTCAGGAGTTCTTGTTTCTCTGTGAGATTGAGGCCACTCTTGAGAAGGAACTTGGCCGTAGCGCCACTCCATTCCCGTTCGCACCTACCGGCACCCATCTGAAATCTCACGGAGATCAGGCGGCGCAAGCATTGCGGCGTCAAATGGGGTACAGCGCGAAGCAGATTCTGCTGGATATTTACTCGGACTTTCGCAGCATCGGATTGCATGTTTTTCGGCGTCGGCTGGCTAACTCAGAAATTTCCGGGTTGTACATCGAGCACCCAATTGCGGGCCATTGCATCCTGGTCAATTACGAAGAAGACATTTACCGCCAGCGGTTTTCCGCCAGCCACGAGGCTGCGCATGCCATTTTTGATTCCGCCGAGGCGGCCAGCGTCAGCTACCAGCGCAATAGCTCCAAATACGACCGGCAAGACCTGAAAGAGATACGGGCGAATCGGTTTGCCTCCTGCTATCTGATGCCACCCGAACTGCTGCCCAAGATTCAGCATTGGGATACGGCGCTGGCTCAACATTGGGCACAAACGCTCAAGGTCAGCACGGAAGCTTTGTCATATGCCTTGCTAGACGCCCAACTTGTTGACCAAGGCGCTGCAAAGTTAATTCGTTCGGTACGCGTGCCGATGGCAGAAAAGGTTGACCCCGAAGCCCCTGAATACCTCAACGGCACACAATTAAATCGCCGTTTGCAGTTACTGGAGCGCGGCTTATCCGATTACTATGTGGGCCTGTGTTTTGAGGCACATAAGCAAGGCCTGATTTCGGCTGGCCGATTGGGGGAGGCGTTGTTAGCCGATCACAAGGAGACACGAGAAATCTCCATCCTTTACGGACGGAGCATCGTTGATGAGCTTTGATCCGGCACGATTCGCGGTTGTTTCCGTGGTGGATACCTGCGCAGTCTGGAACATGCTTTCCTCACTGCGCCTGAACGAAGCCGCCATTCAGGCAAAACTGCATTTCTGCATTACGCCGGTGGTTCTGTATGAATGCCTGCATAAGCCTCGCCCGACTATAACTCCTGAGCAGCGAGTTCTCATGGATCGTCTTGAGTCCAGTCGGGCGAAAGGCAGGTTTCAAATTCAGGAATGCAGCTTGGATGACTTGATTGCCATCTCTGAAAAAGCGCCAGGCAAGCTGGGTTCAGGAGAACTGTCATGTATCGCCGCCGCCTATCGTATCCGCAGCATTGCGGTGATGACCGATGAGAAGCTTGCCAGAAAATATGCTCATGAGAAGCTGGGCCTGTTGGTCGAGACGACCCCCCGCCTTTATGGCTACCTTCACTATCACCAGCACTTGGGCGGCGCTGACCACGATGAGGTCATCAAAGAGCACGAGCGTTTCGAGAGAAGGCCACTAACTCAGTTTTTCAATCAGACGTTTGATGAGGCAATGCGTTGCAGACTGATGGCAAATATGAGCGCAACCCTTGCAACCCCCACGGCGGACAACAATTCAAAATGAGGAGCATCTAATTGCGGCCAGACAAAATATCCATTCTTCGTCTTTTTGAAGATCGCCAGCAGTATTTGATCCCGCTGTTTCAGCGTGGCTATGTTTGGAATTTGGCCGACCAGATTCATCCATTATGGGAAGACCTGATCGACCGTCTGGATGCTGTTGGTGAGTTCAAGGCAAATGCCGAAAAGGTTGGCGGGACAGAGAAGCTGCGTACGATGCGCAAACATTTCCTTGGTACTGTCGTCATTGGCAGCCCAAAAGGCGGTAGCTCCGACACGATTGCCACAAGAGAGGTGATCGACGGGCAGCAACGAATTACAACGCTACAAATTCTCCTGTTGGCATTCCGCGATGTCATCAAACCAATGGGAGACGAGGCCTTGGATGATGACCTCAAGAAACTAACCCGCAACATCGGGAGGTATCGTGAAAAAGGTCATCACTTGAAAGTCTGGCCCACGAATGTTGGGCGTGATGTGATGCAGGCGCTGACGGAGCTTGAAACCTTGAATGCGATTTGTGCGCGTTTCCCCGTCAAAGGGGTCAAGCGTGCGCGCTTTGAGCGACCTTTGATGGTTCAGGCCTATCTCTTTTTCCATGCATTACTTGCCGCCCACATGCGAGGCATTCGTTTTGATGACAGTGCAACCCAGCCGAACGACGAGTTGGATGACTTGCTCGATGAGGCGCTGGGCAATGATGTCAAGGAAGAGCCGACCATAGCCGACCAAGTAATGCGTTCCATTGAGAGGGATAACACAGTCTGGATACCGAAGCCTGAGCTACCGCTGATCTCGGAGCGCGCTTACTTGCTCCTGGAAACGTTGCGTGATGGTTTCCAGATCATGTCGCTTGAGTTGGAGGACGAAGATGATCCACAGATCATCTTTGAAACATTGAACGCGAGGGGTGCGCCATTACAACCCAGTGACTTGATTCGCAACTTTCTATTCTTACAGGCGACGCGAAAGGGCGAAGACGTTGATTCGTTGTACAACGAGCACTGGAAGTCATTTGACGAAAAACCCGATGAAAACGAGAAAAAGGCAGGGGAGCGGTTTTGGCGGAAGGAAGTTCGTCAGGGTCGCCTGAAGTCCGTACGCCTAGACCTTTTGCTTTACCACTACGTTGGACTTCGCAAGTGCGAGGATTTGAAAGTGGCGCATGTCTTTGAAGAGTTCAAGGACTGGTGGGAGTCAACGACTCGGAACACCGATACTGAGTTAAAACGCCTGACACGTTTGGCAAAGTACTTCGAGGTTTTCCTGCTGCCCAATCAGACATCGCGACTCGGTCTTTTTTGCCGACGCATGCAGTTGCTGGATACCTCCACACTCACGCCTTTGGTTTTCTATTTCTTGGAACATCACGATGCCGAGTCCCCGGAGATGGAGCAAATTCTCGGCGACCTTGAGTCATATGTCGTCAGGCGTTTTGTTTGTGGGCTGACCACAAAAAGCTATAACCGGATTTTCACCACCCGTTTGTTGGCCGAGCTTGCGCGAGAACGGCGTTCGGATGCTGCAGCCTTGCGCGAGAAGCTGAGCAACCTGACTGGTGATAGCCAACTCTGGCCGTCAGATTCGGCATTTGAGCAAGGTTGGTGCTACCGTGGTCTTTACCAAGGGAAAAATACAAGTAAGGTTCGGGCGATATTGGAAGCGTTGGAGCTTGGCCGACGCACCACCAAGCAAGAGCTGCTGCCATTGCCCGATGGCCTGACTGTTGAGCATGTGATGCCTCAAAAATGGGAAGCGAATTGGACTATTGCGGACAATAGTGCGGAAGCACTGGCAAATCGGAAGCGGTTACTCCATTCAATTGGAAATCTAACCTTGGTGACATCTGCATTTAATTCCGCGCTGAGCAACGAAGCTTTTGCAGCAAAGAGACCGGAAATCGTCACGACCAGCCTGTTGATGCTGAATACTTATTTCCAGCAGTTCACCGATCAGGATATTTGGGACGAGGCAAAGATTGTTGACCGAGCGGTGGCGACGTTTCCTTTGGCCAAGACCGTTTGGGCACGTCCGTAGGTATTTCTTATTTTTCTGGCGTTTTTTGACAATGGGGCTCCGCTACGGTGGAGCCCCATTTCGTTTAGTACTTCAGGTGGTACTTGGTCTTGGCAGGCAGCACGCGTTTCAGCTTGTGCTCCATGGCCCCCGGCACGCAATATGGCATCGTCTTTCCTTGCACCATGATCGTGCCATTGGTGTAGAAGTTGATGACAGCCCCCTCGTACAGGATAAGCTGATGCCCATAGGCAATCTCTTTGTCATCGACAACGTACAAGTCAGCGGCGCGCAGTTTTTCAGTCCAGAATTTGATATCCATGGTGACCCCCTTAGCCTTGCATACCGTGGGCTCGGCCTACACCGGTTGCCGCATCCATTGCGATAGCAAACGCTACGTCTGCCGCAAATGCCTTTTTGTCGATTCCGTTAACCAAGCAATACCAATCCCGACGGTCGGGTACGATTCGACTCAGAGCTTCATGGGTATAGCGGTCATCAGGGCTAATAAATACGATCACCCCCTCAGGCAAAACATGGTCTTTAGGGAACCACATCAGCACGCCGTCCAAGTCCTTGCCAACCCGAAGTGTCGTGCCTTCAGGCATTGCACACAGGACATCGAATTTGACGCCTTCAGCTTTCAGACGATTTTTCAATTTTTTCAGACTCATGGTGTTTTCCTATCTGTAGGTTGTTGAGAAGTCGCCCCTTGCGGGTGCGGACAGCCCTTTACTGCAGGAGTCATCTATGTTTCCCAATTTGATACACATTGTTTATCAATGAGAGGAAACAAATATGCCGAGCAAGCTTTGTATGTGGGGCAACAGCCATGGCGTGCGGCTGCCGAAATACATCATTGAGCGCACCGGGCTGAAGGTCGGTGACTACCTCTACGTACGATTGGAGGCCGGAGAAATCGTGATTCGCCCGGTACGTGCTTGTGACGCGCCCGCAGGCTACGCAGCAGCCAACGATGCGAAGTTGCCAGACGAGGAAATCGCTTCTAAATGGTAAGAACAGCCAAAGTCAGCAACAGATGGACAGCGCGTCACGCCCTGCGTTAACGTGAAAATGCGGCCACCGTTCGGTGCCGCGCTGCGCCGCCAAGCGGCCACCTCCGCAAACATTCCCCTGAGTTATTCCCAAGCCAAGGCCAGCCCTTGGCTTTTTGCATTGGTGCGTCCGCTTGATGTGCGTGGCTTCAACCTTTCACGGAGTTACCGCCATGAGCCACCCATTTCAACCATCCAACAAACGCAACGCCACTAAGGTGCAGCGCAAGCGCCCCTTGTTTCATCTGGGGCAGATTCTTTCCACTCCCGGCGTGCTTGAACATCTTGACCACCACGGGGTGAATGCGCAGCCGTACTTGGAGCGTCACATCACTGGTGACTTTGGCGATGTTTGCGCGGAGGATGCCCGCGAAAACCTGTTTGCCATCGAGCAAGGGTTTCGCATCCTCAGTGCGTACACGATTGCCGGGCGCAAGGTCTGGTGCATCACAGAGGCTGATCGTTCCTGCACCACCTTATTGTTTCCAGAGGAGTATTGAATATGACGGAAACAATGAAGCGCGTCAGACGCACCGGCGACGAAGTGCCTCGCCCCATGCGCGACTTGATTCTGCAATTGCCGCTGCTGAATGTGACGCCAACGCTGGAGATCGACTACCCCGCGGCTGACGCCGCATTGCTCGTGCAAGTGGCTGATAACGCAGAAACGGCCATGCGTGTAGTTCAGCTTGGTTTGTCCGCCGTAGGCCAGTTGCTGGTGCGTGCCGCACCAGAAGTCGAGGCCGGAGAAATATCCGGCGACGCCATCGAGGCACTGGGCTGGCTTATGTCTGAGCTTGGCGATTTTTCAGCCACGGCATTTGCGCTGGCTTCTGCCTGCCGACGCTTCACTACGGATTACGCTCCGTATCAATCGAAGTCGGTTTCCGGCGCACGCCCCTAACCCCATTTGCTGATGAGCGGCCATGCGCCGTTTCATTGGCGAGTGGCTGACATACGAAAAACCACCGTTTGCGAAGCTTTGTTCGTATGGCTGAACGGCGGTTTTCGCACGAGGAAACAAACCATGAACGAAAACGACTCCACGCACGATCAGTGCGAAGTTCCTGCCTTGACCGAGGCGGACTATCTGGCAGCAGCCAAAGCCGGTTCAACGCGCAAGGAGTACCAGAAGGATATGCGCTACTTTGTGGATGCCGGGTATGCCATCCCGGCAACCGTTGACCAGGTTGCCACCTACCTCGCGCAAATGGCTGGGCATCTGGCTGTCAGCACCATTGAGCGGCGCTTGGTCAGCCTGCATGTGGCTCACTTGGAGGCAGGTCATCCGTCGCCTGTGCATGCCAAGCGGATCAAAACCATGATGCAGGGCGTGAGGCGAACCAAGGGCGTGGCCGTCAAGCAGGCCACGGCCATCGTGAAAGATGATCTGTTGGAAATGTTGTCGGCGGCAAGCAGAGGCCGCCCCATGCAGGCGGCACGCAATGCGGCGCTCTTGCTGGTGGGCTGGGCGGGGGCATTCCGCCGCAGCGAGCTGGCTGTTCTGCGTTGCGAGGATGTGCTTTGGCTCGATAGCGGGGTGGAAATCACTCTGCGTCAGTCGAAAGTTGACCAGACTGGCGCTGGCTTTGTGAAGTTTCTGCCCAATGCGCATGGCAGTCGTTCGCCGCACCTGGCTTTGCAGCACTGGATGGAGGTATCCGGCATCACTGAGGGTTTCTTGTTCAGGCCGATCAACCGGCACGATCAGATTGGCGACCGGCCTCTGACGCCACATGCCATTTCTCAGATCGTGAAGAAGCTCATTGAGCAGACCGGCCGCGATCCGGCCAAGTACTCGGGGCATTCGCTCCGCGCCGGTTTTATCACCGAGGGGGTACTTTCCTCTGTCAGTGAGCATCTGTTGATGCTGACCTCGGGGCATCGTTCCACGCAAACTTTTCAGAAATATGTGCGCCTCGGCAAACGGCGGCGCATTCCATCTCTGTTGTGAGGTGCAGCAATGATTGTTCCAAAATATTCAGCGCCCATCGCCGCCAAAGTTGCCATTGACCGCAGGCAGCGCATAAGTCTGCCGCGTTGCCTTCAAATTTCAGCGCCGTTCATTTTGTTCGAGGCATCAGGAGGTGCAGAGCCGTGGCTTGGCATCTGCGAGGCCGGAGCACTGGCTGAAGTCAGCAAGCACGGTGAAGGCATTCAGGCTCTCGCACTGTACCGGTCGCAGAGGCCAGCACTGCCTGCAATGGTGTGCCAGAGGAACGGCTTTGCTCCCGGTGCGGCACTCTGGCTGGTGACGGTCGGTTCGTGGGTGGAGGTTTGGCCGGAAATGCGGTGGCTTGAGCTGTTCCAGCGCGACCTGTGCTGCCCGCTAGGCTAAACCAATCAAGTGGCAGAGATCACCCATACCGGCTATACTTTGCATGAAACGTCAATGAGGATTCATTCAGTGGAACTGGCAGCCGCCTCTCTCGCAAGTCCATCGCTACCAACAAGGCCTAGTGCCTTGGATCAAGTGGCGAGGATGCTGCACGCCGGTAAGGTGTATCGCAGAGAGGACTTGGCGCAGGTTTCCAACGCCGTTGACCGGCATCTTCGCGAGCTGGTTTCAGGCGGCGCGTTGAAGCGTCTGGCACAGGGGCTTTACTACGTGCCCAAGAAATCGGTATTCGGCGTATTGCCCCCCGACGATCAGGAACTGGTTGCCACCTTCTTGCGCGACAAAGACTTTCTGGTGTTTTCCCCTTCAAGCTACAACACGCTGGGCTTGGGAACATCGCAGCTCTATAACAAGACCCTTGTGTACAACCACAAGCGGCACGGCCTCTTTTCGTTCGGAAACCGCCAGTTCGATTTCCGCGTCAAGCCGCGCTTTCCGAAGAAGCTCACGCCAGAATTCTTGCTGGTCGATGTCATTAACAATCTGGACGAGTTGGCGGAAGACAAGAACCAAGTGCTGCAAATGGTGGAGCACAAGCTGTCTGGCTTCGACCAAGCCAAGTTGACGCGGGCCGTTTCAGATTACGGCTCTGTTGCCACCAAGAAACATTTCATGCGGTGGCCGGTCGTCTCACGCTGAGGTAAATAAGCGGGCATGCCGCAATGAACGCATGCCCGCTCAAAGTTACCAGTTACTTTCCTTCTTTAGGAAACAAAACCGACTCCAGCGCCGCGATCATCGGATTGAACAGCGTGCTGGTGAAGGCATACGCGCGAAGGTGTTCTGGCACCCGGAAACGTTGGTCATATTGCAGCAGTTCCGAAAGATTGTCGGCCATGCCAGCCGCCTGCAACTCCCACGGAATATCCAGATCAATGCCGACCTTGGCAAGGATTGCATTACGAATCTGGTAGTAGTTGGGATTAAGCTTGCCCGAACCGGCGTAGCGGCAAAGCTCATGGTCGCGGGCGCTATGTCCTTGCATGTGAAACTCAAGAATTGTGCGATGCGTATCCACCAGCGTGGCCATGGTCTCCTCATTCGGCGCTTCCGTTGCAAACCACACATCGAGTTGCAGGCGCTTGCGGATGACCTCGTTGAACACTTTGCGGTAGGTGTCTGATTCGGGATCGCCGAACTCAGTCAGGTGCCAGTCTTCGGGGCTACTCAAGCCCATTTTTTGCAAGTCTGTAGCGCGTAAGACCACCTCGATACGCAAGAGCAGCGGGGCGAGGGCTTCGATTTCGCCACGAACGGCGGCATCCGTCACACGCAATGCCTTGGGCTGCGCTTCGAGGTCTTTGATATAGACCTTGATGATGCCGCCCGGCGTTTCGATGCACAGCGTGTAACTCCCTCCCGAACCGTAGAACTTGGCCTTCTTGCCATACAGTGCCGTTGCGCGGGCCTTCAGCATATTAAGCGCCACCTGCACCGCTTTGGCAGTCTCCAGCTTGAAAAGATAGGTCAACTCGACATCAACCAGACGGACATGGCGAAGCTCGAAGCGGCTGTATTCCTCCATAGGCATATTGTTGATCCGGCAGTGGTATTGAACCAAGCGCAGGTTGAAAAGCGCCGCAGCCTTGACGTTATTGCTCAAGATGACGTTCTGTGGTGCCGCGCAACCCGCGACAGCAGCCTCCACGCGGAACCCTTCAATGCAGCCATCAACTCCCACCTTCAACGGGTGAAGTTTGAACTTCTGGCTGGGCATCACGGGGGATGGTAAGAAATGCGCCTTGTACCAAGGAAACATTTCACCGGTGGCCATATCCAGCAAGTTGCCGACGGTCACGGGCATACCTGCTGCATTGAGCATTTCTGGGTATTGGTTATCGGTTACGGCTCGATCACACATGATATGAATTCCTCAACTTTAATAAGTGCTATTGATAGCGGCGGCTGCGCTGGCGACGGCAATGCAGTGCTTCTGCATCTGGGCCTGCTGGCGAGTCGAGTTGAGGAACGCCTTGCCGGGGTGTGGCAAGGTCTTGGTACGGTACGTGGTCATGACAATCTCCTGTTTGAAGTCGTTGCGACATGCAACAACACAGGCCATTCACATGACGAGTCTTTGACGCTGTTTTTGTTTCCTTGTCCTGAGCTACAACCCAAGACATTCCTTGCTTTATTGATTTATGTTTATGGAAACATTGGAGGAAACATTTGTGGGTAGAGCTACGTAATCTAACGGCTCACCACTCTTCAAGTCCATTATCTTCGGGTGCATCATCATGGTCGTCAGCGTCAATTGCATCAGCACGCTCCTCCCCTTCAAGCCACTTTTTCGTATCCAGTATTGCGCTTCGTTGAACTGCCTTTTGAGGCCGTTGCGTCGGCTTGGCGGCTTTTGCCTTCGGCTTTCGTCCTACGGTCAACTTTTCCAGCTTGGTTTTCTGGAACCATTTCGTGATGGTGCTGGGTTGTACTCCATACTTTTCTGCCAAAGCCCGCACGGTCGTTTTACCAGCCTTGACTTGCGCGTACATGTCTTTGATGTCTTCGGTTGAGAACTCGGGTTTTGTGCGGTGGGCTACAGGTGCGAATGTCGGCGAAGTCATTTCGGAGGACGGAAATTTCAATTCGTAGCCGGTGCGCTTGAAGGGCTCTCTGGTGCTTGAGGGTGATCTTGCCAGTTTGATGTTCGGTTTCTTTGCAGAGGCCCCAATCTCAATGACCAACTGCGCCGCATGCTCCAGAAGTGCGAATTCGGATCGGCTTTTGCTACCGCTGCTGACAAGAAATACCGTTACACCCAGCGCCTTCAAATTCATCAGCCACGAGACAAACGAGCGACGCGAGCCATCACCCAGCCAGTGACCAAGTTGATCCAGAACCAAGCATGGCTGACTGCCCATGGAAAGCAACATGGCTTCCAAAGCCTGCTGATCCTCCGGCGCACTCAGATTGAAACCGCAGGAGCTTGGATCAATATTGGGGCCGGAAATCTGGAGGTTTTCATACAGGGCTTTTGAACTCCAGTTGTCATCTGGCGGGACGAGTGCACGCATTCGTTGCCTCGATGCGATGGCATTGTTACTGCTATCGAGGTACAGAACTGGGCGAGATTTGGTGGACGAAATTTTTCCGTTCCGGTCATAGCCACCAGCCAACAAGACAGCAAACGCCGTGGCAACTACAGAGTTGGCATCCGCCTTGTTCCCATGGACGAATACCCAGTCGCCAGCATAGAGCAGCCCATTCAGCAATCGGCGGGTCTTCGCCGGAGCTTTTTCTGGCGCGACCTCGCCACCAAGAAAGGCGCCGAGGCCGATGAATTGAAGTGCAGGTGTCTTTTTCATATGCGGTGCTCAGGGCTTGGTGTTGTTTTTCTTGGAGGAAAAATCCTTCAATTCGATCACCTTGGAAGTTCGCTTGACTACAGGGTTCAAGACAATCGGTACTTCTTTACTGCTTTTGCTCAAAACCCCAACATTCGGCAAGCTAACCTTGCGGGGCTTTGGGCGTTTTACGGTTTCCCAGACGCCAAGTTCACTTTCGGTCTGCGGTGGAGCGTCTTCAGACCAATCGTCGTCCGCAGTCACTGACGCGGTCTTGTGCACGATGGCGGCAGGCTCAGTCGGCACGGTTTGAGGCGGTTTGCTCTCGACCTTCGCTGCGACCGTTGGCTCAATAGGTTTTTGCTTCTTGGTTGGGGGCTTGCCGGGGCGTTTTTCCTTCTCCGTCTTCTCGATGCCTTTCCGGCTTTCCATCCATGTCGTAATCTCTGACTCTCGCCATGCCACGGCCCGTTCGCCAAGCGGTGTCTTCTTGGGGAAGGTGCCTGCCTTCTCCATGTTGTAGATCGTGGCCCGTGACAGGCCGACAAGTTCAGCGACTTGCTTGATACGCAGGTATTTATCGACTGTCATGCCGGATTCCCTTTTGGTTTGATCTGGCGAAGCTCATCCAGATAGTCTGCCCACTCCTGCATCATGACCCGGCGCTGGGCCAGGTACTTGGCGTGGTTGTAAGCCCCACGAACGCTGTTGCGCTCAACGTGAGCCAGTTGCTTTTCAATGTAATCCGAGTTGTAGCCCCGCTCATTCAGGATGGTGCTGGCTGTCGCTCGAATGCCGTGCGGGGAGAGTTTCTCGGCAAACCCCATGCGCTGGAACATCATGTTCAAGGTACTGGCCGACATGGGCTTTTCGAGGCTACTGTTACTGGGGAATAGGTATTCCGAACCGGAACTGATTGGCTTCAATTCTTTCAATAGTTCCAGTGCCTGACGACTCAGCGGCACATCGTGGGCGTTGTGGCGGTTTTCCTTTTGCTCAGTCGGCATCTTCATCCGCTCAGGCGGCACCACCCACAACGCTTCGTCTAAATCGAATTCTGACCACTTGGCCTCAACCAATTCTTTCTTGCGCACAAGCGTCAAGAACAGGAGACGGGCGGCACCCTTGGTCGTCAAATAGCCGGGGTAGGCTTCAAGTGCATCGAAAAAGCCGGGAAGCTCTTTTTCCTTCAGCCATGGACGGTTCATCTTCGGCGGCACTTCTGCCCAGCCAGTCATCAGACGGGGGAGGTTGGCGGACACTTTCAGCTTGCGCACGCCGTAGTCAAAAACCTGCACGGCGGTTTGACGAACACGGTCGGCAGTCTTCACGCCTGAACGTTCTTCAGCCTTGGTCAATGCCCCCAGCAGTACCGCTTGCGTAATGTCTGGCAAAGGGATGTTGCCAAGCACCGGAGACAAATCGCGTTTGAGGTAGAGGTTGTGCGTGTCCCGCCAAACTGCCGAGCGGCGGTCTGCCTTGCTGTCATACCAAGCTTTGGCGACCTCATCGAACGTGTTGTTCTGTGCCGTCCGCTGCTCATGCTTAGCGATCTTTTTGGCCTGCGCCGGGTTGATGCCCTCAGCGAGTTTCGTCTTCGCATCTAGGTGCCTGTTCAGCGCAGCGACAAAACTGACCTCGGGGTATTGCCCCAAGGTCAGCGTGCAGCGTTTATCAGCAAAGCGGTAATCGAAGCGCCACGACTTGCCACCCTTGGGGCTGACATAGAGGTACAGCCCTTTCTCATGCGGCAACTTCTGCGGCTTGTCAGTCGGCTTCGCTTCTTTGGCGATCTTTTCACTCAGCATTTGACGGTATTTTCATGGCGGCATTTTTTCGATACCGTCAATACTACCGTAGGGCGAGTGGTGGATCAACTACGTTCAATAACGTCTAAATATTCGTAAGTTGTTGATTTTACTTAGTCAATACGTCCACTTTAGACGGTATTCTGATAGCTAAGCATCCTCTCACAATAGCGGGCGATCAGGTCGACTTCCAGATTGACCTTGCTGCCCGGCTGCAGGCGGTTCAGCGTGGTGTTTTCCAGGGTGTGGGGGATCAGGTTGATGGTGAAGTCGGTGCCCTTGACCTCGTTGGTGGTCAGGCTGGTGCCGTCGACGACGATCGAGCCCTTGCGGGCGATGAAGCGGGCGATTTCCCGGGGCGCCCGGATTTCCAGCAGGCGGTTGTCGCCGACCGGATCGAAGCGCAGCACCGTGCCAACGCCGTCGACGTGCCCGGAAACGAGGTGGCCGCCGAGGCGGTCGGCGAGGCGCAGGGCCTTCTCCAGGTTGACCTCGCCGGGGGCGTCGAGGC
>CAZXNN010000014.1:0-23149 GCA_964641915.1 uncultured Nitrospira sp.
ATGCGCATCGGGGTTGTCCGTCAGCACCAAGGTGTGTTTTTCCTTCTCGTGTTCGAAGAAGTAGAAGATGCCGTACTGCTCCATGAGGCGGGCGACAAAGTTATAGTCGGTCTCGCGATATTGCACACAGTAGTCACGCGGCTCATACGTGCCTTGCAGCTTGGCCTTCACGTCGGTAAAGCCGTATTCCTTGAAGATCCCCTGCACGATGTCCGGGATGGTCTTGTTCTGAAAGATGCGGCAGTCGGTTGTCTTCGTCAGGAACCAGAGCCAGGGCACCATGGTCGCTCGGTAGTTAGCCATGCCAGTCTGGGCGCCGGTTTGCACAAACCGACTGATGAAACCGTTGAAATAGCGTTCCTTGTCCTGGCTGAGCGTGACGCGCAACGTCACCCGCTTGCCGATGATATCTTCGAACTTGATTTCTGGATCCTTCGACAACAAGTCCAGGTCGAAGGCTGAGAGCTGAGAAATGCTCTCCCTTCCACTGAACCCCCGGAGTAATAAAACGTCTTTCCCCAGCGGGGTCGTAATCCCAATCAGTCGCGTATCTTGTGTATAGGCGGCCATAGAGTGCTCATTTCCTGCCTAACCGGCTGCTGAAAACGTTTCCCAGCGGCGTTCCCGCATCGCCTTCAATGAGTGAAGCGTCTCTCGTGAAGCGTCGTTCGCTCGGGAAAAACGAGAGTACAGAATGCTCTGCATTGTGATGCAATCGACGAACTTGTTACGCATGTGTCCTACCAATAGCGTTTGACCCACAAGGGATTCTTGACCGGGAAATAGACTTGCGGCAGTCCACCCGGCAAGGTTCTGGTCCAATCGTACTTGGGGTGTGGCTTCGCCGCGTGGGGCTGTGGTGCCGCTGTGCCCGTCAACCCAGTTAAGCGTGCTCCGGCCGGCAACTCCAAGACCCAATATTCACTCATGGGGTTCTCCCACTCGTAGGCGATGGCCAATCCGGCTCGAATCGTGTCGCTGAACGATCTGCGGCGTTCTTCATCCGTAAAGAATACTCGTCCGACTTGGCACTCGAGTCGGCGCACGAGGTCTTCCTCAAACCACCAATCTCCATAGGCATTGTTGGCCCAGGGCTTGAGTGGATCCTTGGCTCCGACGCCTCGAAAGAAGCGGACCGGCCCGGCAAATTGATGCGCCTTCGGACGTCCGGCAAAACCTTGAGCCACGTCCTGTTGGATCCGATGGGCCTGCATCTGCGGAGTCAGTCTACGATCGGCCAACAAGAGCGCATTGTGCTTCATGCTATAGAGCGCCGTGAGCTTTTGCTCCAGATTGTCCCAGGTCAACCCCTGGGCTGGATCATGACTCCCGATCTGTTCGGTCGCGAGACCTCCGCCGGCCTTGTCACCCCACGTCATAGGCGAAGCTCCCTTGCGGCGTCACGGAAATATGCACCTTTGACACCGGTTGTCCCGTCGCCATGCGCGAGAGGAACTCTTTCGACATTTCGGGCAGCAGCGTGCGCGTCAGAATGTGATCGACATTGCGGGCGCCGCTGTCGACCTCGGTGCAGCGCTTGGCGATGGTGTCGATCAGCGCCTCGTCGTATGACAGGGCTGCGCGATGATTCTCGCGGATACGGCTCCTGATGCGGCCTAGCTGCAGCTCGATGATGCGGCGCATGATCTCCGGCGCGATCGGATAGTAGGGGACTACGATGGTTCGTCCGAGAAACGCCGGTTTGAAGAACTTCAGCAGATCGCCGCGGATGGCGTCGGCGAGTCCCTCCGGATCCGGCTTGGTCTCCGGATCGGCGCAGAGCTTCATGAAGGTGTCCGTACCGGCATTCGACGTCATGATAATGACCGTATTCTTAAAATCGATATCCCGCCCTTCCCCATCCTTCATGCTGCCCTTGTCAAAGACCTGATAGAAGATGTCCTGCACGCCGATAT
This sequence comes from uncultured Nitrospira sp., assembly GCA_964641915.1. Taxonomy (GTDB): domain Bacteria; phylum Nitrospirota; class Nitrospiria; order Nitrospirales; family Nitrospiraceae; genus Nitrospira_D. The sequence goes on from CAZXNN010000014.1 coordinate 1,917, forward strand.
GGGCCTTCTCCATTTCGTCCAGCAACACCACGCTGTAGGGCTTACGCCGGACCGCTTCGGTCAAGATTCCGCCTTCCCCATACCCGACATAGCCGGGCGGTGAACCCATGAGCAGCGAGACTTTATGCTCTTCCTTATATTCGGACATATTAATGGTGGTGAGGTTGTGGTCGCTGCCGAAGAGTAACTCCGCCAAAGCCAAGGCCGTTTCCGTCTTCCCCACGCCGCTCGGCCCCACAAACATGAACACCCCAATGGGCTTACGCGGGTCTTCGAGCTTGGCACGCGCCGTCCGCAGTCGCTGACTCAGTGCGTCCAACGCATGGTTCTGGCCGATCACGCGTTTTTCAAGGTGATCTTTCAAGTTCAGGACGGTGTTGATTTCGTCCTTCACCATGCGCCCGATGGGAATCCCTGTCCAACCGGAGATGACCTGTGCAACGGCCTGGGCATCGACACAGGGCTGGAGCAAGGGATTCTCCCCCTGTAACGTGGCCAGCTCCTTGTTCAGCCTGGCGAGATCCGCCTGCAGCGACGCGATCTCTTGCGGCGTCAGTGGGGAAACAGCGTTCGTCTGGCCTGTTTTGTCTTTCTGGTTTTTTGGTTCATGAGAGTCGGATTGTTTCGGTCGGCTCTGCGCTTCCAGTTTCTCTCGAATCGCGGCGATCTGTGCGATCAACTGTTTTTCCTGTTCCCATTGCTTTTGTAAGACGGCGAGCTCGTTCTCTTCAGCGGTCTTTTCCTGCGCCAGCTCGTTCAACCGTTCCTGATGCTGTCCACCCGTCACGGCCTCGCGTTCGAGAATACCGATCTCCGTGTTGATCAGCGAAATGCGACGCCGCGCGTCTTCGATCGCCGGCGGCTCGGCCACTTGGCCAAGCGCCACACGGGCACAGGCCGTATCCAACACACTCACCGATTTGTCCGGCAACTGCCGGCCGGAGATGTACCGATGCGAGAGTTTCACCGCCGCTTCTACCGCCTCATCCAACACTCGGACTTTGTGATGCTCCTCCATCGTGGCCGTCAGCCCCCGCATCATGTTGATGGCGGTCGCCTCCGTGGGTTCTTCGACCTTCACGACTTGGAACCGTCTGGTCAGCGCCGGGTCCTTCTCGAAGTACTTCTTGTACTCCGCCCAGGTGGTGGCGGCGATGGTCCGCAACTCTCCGCGCGCCAGCGCGGGCTTCAAGAGGTTCGCTGCATCGCCCTGTCCGGCCTGTCCGCCGGCACCGATCAGCGTGTGGGCTTCATCGATGAAGGTAATGATGGGAGTCGGCGAGGCCTTGATTTCGTTGATGACGGATTTGAGGCGATTTTCGAACTCCCCCTTCACCCCCGCGCCCGCCTGTAACAGGGCGAGGTCCAGGATGCGCAGCGTCACGTGTTTCAGCGGCGGCGGCACGTCGCCGGCCACAATACGGAGGGCGAGTCCCTCAACGACCGCCGTCTTTCCGACACCCGCCTCTCCCGTGAGAATCGGATTGTTTTGCCGGCGGCGTGTCAAGATATCGATCATCTGGCGAATCTCGGCATCCCGTCCCAGCACCGGATCGATCTTGCCTTCCTTCGCCTTGGCCGTGAGATCGATCGTAAACTGATCAAGCGCGGGCGTTTTCGACCCATGCGGCGCTGTGGTCCCGGCCTCTGTCGACGGCTGCCCTCCCCCGCCGGAAAACTGCTCCAGCCCCTCGATCGACTCGGCCACCACGTCACGGAATTTGGCATGGAAGTCTTCCACCGATATCTTATGCATCTCTCCGGAGACGTCGCGCATCATGCGCGCAAAATCCGGTTCATTCAGGAGAGCCAGCAATAGATGCCCGGAGCGCACACGATTCGAATCGTATTCGACAGAGGCCAAGGACCAGGCCTCATTGATCAGGCGTGGCAGCCGAGGCGACAAGGTCGGCGTGCGCGCGTTGCCGGTCTTCAACCCGTCGAGGACCCTGGTCAGGTCGCGAGACACTCGCGAGTGGTCGATCCCGTAATACCGAAAAATCCGATGGAGGTCCGTATCAGGCATTTCCATCAATTTCGTCAGAAAATGTTCGATATCAACATCGTAATGGGTCCGGCTCAAGCAAAGCCCAGCCGCCCCCTCCAGCGCCCGACGGCTCGTGTCATCCAACTTTCCGATGAGTCCCTTGAGATTGATGTTCATGACACATCCCTTTCTGCACAATGCGGGCAAGGCCGCACTCTCGTATCTCGTTATTCGCATCTCGCAAGCAACGGACGCTTCACGAAATACGCTTCACCCGCTTATGCCGTTCCGGCTTGAGCGAGTGTGGCTGCTCCTGAGAAGACAACGTCCTCCGCGTCTCGGACGGCCTGCTTGGTCTGCAGCCAGGTCGTCCATCCTAGTTGCGGGCGATACGGCTCTCCTCTCGTCGTCAATCGACAAGCAGGAACCTCCTCGGCCTTCAGCACGAGATTGAGATCGAAATCCGATTCGGGTCCGGCAAACCACTTCGTCCATTGAACCAAAACGGGATAGGCCGTACCGGACGGCAGCAACCCTCGATAGGTCTCGTAGTCGAGCGGGCCCAGCTTCACGCGAAACTTCGCCTGCTGATCCCAGACCTTCGTCCCGAGCAGGCTCGTGGAACCCAGTCGACTCTGCCCATCCGTCGAGCTCAACCGACTCCAATCTTGCTCCGCCACCTCGTACCAGGCGCCGATGAACTGCTCGATCTGGACCGGCACCTCAAAATAGTCGGCGAGGCACTGCCGCAGCGCATCCGCCGAGCGGCGATGCGACACCAGCAGCCCCGTGTATTGGAGTAATCCCCGGTCAGGAATGAGGAGCTGCTCCCGCAATCCCGACGTTCCCATCCCCATCAAGGCGAAGAGATCTTCCGCAAAGGGGTCCTGCGTCCCACGGAGACCGGCACGCTCGCATCCCACCACGATCCGATGCTTTTCCCAGGCACGATAGAAGAGCGTAATGAGCCGATGGTTCAGCAGATCTAAAAAATCACGTAACGTATGGTCTTTCTCGCGAAGCCGATCGAGAATCAATTCCGTGTAATACCGAGGCAAGACCCCTTGCGGCCCGGTCAATCCCATAAAGGCGACGGTCATGTCCGCCGGCCGTCCCGCAGTCTCCGGCTCCTGCACGTCGTAAATTTCACTGGGCGGAAAACTCAGCGACTGGTGGGCTCGAAAACGAACCGCCTCGTCCCCCACCCGAGCTACGCGACCGACCGGCTGACGGACATCCAGCCCTCGTTGAAGCAACCTGACGGCTTGGAAGAACCGGAATCGATAGCCTTCCTGAAAGAGCTGCTCGTTCAGAGAAGGATTTGTTCGCCTGCCCTCGGGGGCCATTGTTTGAGCGCTTTCTCGCGTTGACGCGTCTTGACTGTGAGTTGCGTGAATGAATTCAAATTGGCATAGAGCCCGAAGAAGCGTTCTAAGACCGTTGCGAACAGGAACACGCCGCTGCCGACATACTTGTCCTCATCCACCAGCACGGTGACTTCCAATCCGCGGCAGAAGCCGTGCCATCCCATCGACGCGGGCCGTCGCACGACACGCCTGCTGGACACCTCCATGATGCCTTCGATTTGCTGCCGCACACCCGATGAATCCAAGAAGTCATAGAGGCGCAGGATCTCTTGAAGTGCCTCAGGGGACTCCGTCAGGGACAAGTAGTTCAGGGAGAGGTGCGAGATGAGCCGCCACTGATTCGCGGCGCTCAGCGAGGGACGGACGGTCGCCGTCGGTTTGACCAGTGCCTTGATTTTGGCCACCGGAGCGGCCTCCTCCAATTCAAAATCTCCCCGCCCATCGTCGAGCCGAAGTCGAGCCGGCAAGTCGCGGTTGGTACAGATGACGTCGACGACGAGCGTTTCGCCCGGCGAGTCCGTCAACTCCAGATCCATATCGACCAGCGAGAGGTACAGGTCTGTGCCGGAATCGTCTTTCCGCGTGGACGGCCGCCGCGTTGCATGCCAGTACTCGGCTTGCCGCTCTTGCGCATGCCGATGGTTCAACGAATAGATCGGCTGAATGGACCGGGCCTGGTCGCCGTGGGCATTGGTGATTGAGACGGCATTGATCCGATACACCTCATGGGCGTTCGGCCGACGGACATCCGGCACGACACGATATTCCATCTGCGTATGGTCCAGGCGAATCGGCTCCGCCAACTGTTCGAACAGATTCACCACGGGTGTGCAGCCGAGCCCGAAATGCTCCGGGCCGATCGCGGCGGCTTGGCGCGGAACCTCTTCCAAGCCGATGAGGAGATCCAGCCTGGTGCCCATCGTTCCACGGCAAGCCTGTTGGAAACCGGAGATATCGATGAAGAGAAACTTCTGTGGAAACGTGAAGTACTCATGCAACAGACGGTACCCGAGTTGGGCCTGCGAGGGATAAGGCAGCATGCCCTCGTCCGTCTCAAATCCCACGGCTTGAATCCGGTCCGGCGGGAGCACAATGTCTCGGAGCTTGCCAGCATCCTTCCCGCCGACCCCGCGCATGCGAAGGCCTTTGACCTGGTTGAGAAGCGTTTCATACAGGGCATAGGCAATCTGGCTCTCACCCTGGAGATAGAGGCGCAGCCGGTCCACCTGCAGTTCTTGAAACGTGGTCCCTCCGGTGGAGTGCAATTGAAGCCGCAACACCGACTTCACCTGCTTGCCCCACAGCGGGATATCTTCCGACTCGATACGGGCTGCGGCAATCTCGATCGGCCAAAGGGTCACGGGATAGGTCGTGCGAAACCGGCATTGCACCCCGTCGACCGGCCGAGAGAACAGCTGCGTGTGGCGGGGAATGGTATAGCCGGACGTGACCTTCCCCTGCTCCGGGTCCAACATGAATTGCGCGATCGACATGGACGGAATGGGAGCGAGGTAATGGGGATAGAGAATGCCGAGCAGCGCGTCGGTGATTTCAGGAAATTCATCGTCAAGCTTGCGCTGTACTCTGGCCGTGAGAAACGCAACGGCTTGGATCAGCCGCTCGACATGCGGGTCCTCGCACTTGCCGGCTTCGAGCAACAATCGCCCCGCCACCTTCGGGTACGCTTGGCCGAACTCCTGCCCGAGCGCGCGCAAATAGGACAGCTCCCGCTCGTAATAGGTCAATAAGGCGTCATGCTGCATCCCTAGACTCCCCGCACATCGTACTGATGATTGGTCACGTAGAGCGCGGCATCGAATGTGACGGGCTCCGTGAAGGATTCCACGCGCAGCAGGCATTCGATCCGAAAGCGCAGGACTTGAGAGTACTTTTCTTCCGTTTCGAGGGACACCCGCACGCTCTTGAGCCGCGGCTCAGCCTGCGCGATCGCTTGCTCAACCTCCCGTCTGATCCGTTTGCGATCTTCGTTACTGGACAAACTGTAGGCGGTAAAATCTGGCACACCGAATTCGAGCAACGAGCCCCGGAGTTGCTTGAATTCTTCCGGAACTCCCTGTTGCAACTCCTGGCGCGAATTCAGCAGCGCGGCCAGATCTCTCGCCACATCGTCCTTCAGCTGTCGCACTGAATAGGCGGGCTGCGCTTTTCGCAGCCGGTAGATCACATCGACGTAGGCTTCATCGAGCAACAGCCGATTCAGGTACGGGACGTTCACTCCCCTTGGAGTATCCTCGACCAAACGCACCACATCCTTGGGCAATCGGACGGCATGAAAGCGCTCCGTCTCGTACAGGCATCCCTGGCGGATCACTTGATTGAGACCCTCCACCACGAGATCCAGCAGTTCGCCGGGCACCTCCTGTCCCGCATCCCACCGGTCTATCGAGCCCAGTGTGTCGGGAGACAGCTGGGCGCCGATATACGCCGAGAGCGGATCCGCTCCCCCCCGCAACTTCTCGATCAGCAGCTTGGGATTCTTGACCTCGTCCCGGTCGAGAAACGGGGTGCCCACTCTTGGATCATGGTCCAAGAGCCGATCGAGCACTGACGGGACTAAGCCGCTGTCGGATGAGAGCATGGGCATACGCGATCATTCCCCTGCCTCTGCACATATCCCTACGCCTAATCACCGGTGTCCCGCTGATCAGACTCTGCCGAACTCGTCTTCGGACTTCACGGCGTAGTCGAACCACGCCGTGTCTGAAGATCGGCAGTACATAGCTCATGCAGAGCCCTGGACGTCTTCTTCTCTAGGCTCCGACGTTTTGCTTCAAATCATAACTCGCCACTTCCGTCCCGCGCTTCCACTCGGCCTTGCGATAGTCTAGGGAAATGGTCTCGGTCGGCTTGGTCTCACCGCTGTGGAAGCCCACGCTCACGTTGCTGATCTGGCAATCCTCCAGCGTCACTTTGAAGTATTCTTTGTTACTGCCGTCCACGAAGGTGATGGTCGCTTTCTTGAACAGTTTCTTCTCCGCGCAGGCTTTGGAAATCGATGGACTGGATTGATCCATTTCCTTGACGATGACCGCCGGGGAGAAATTTGTGATACGGGCATTCTTGCTGCTGTCCTCATCGAATTCCCCGGCCTGCGTAATGGAATAGGAGAGGGACTGGACGACGATTTGCCCTTCGAACCCACTGGTCGTCGCTTTTCCCTTCAAGCCCATATCCAAAAAACAATTCTCATTGACTCCCTGTGCCATGCTCGTCCTCCTTAGAATAGGTGTGGTGCCATCGTGGATCTGATCGTGCCCTTACAAAAGCAATCGCGATGCCATGGTTGTGAATGCCTCTGAACAACTTCGGTCATAGGCTAAGTACTTCTAACAGTGACGGAAACCATGACCGATGAGAGACCGGCGTCCGCTCTCATGTGCCAGCGGATGGGTCTTCTGTATCGAAAAGGATTCTCCCTGTATCTAAATCGATTCACCCCTCGGTTCGCTTCTCCACAAACTGAGCAAGGCCGCCTAAGCGCCTTACTTCGCCGGTGGCGGCAATTCCGCCACCAACCGCAAGGAGATCGTAATCTCGTCCAGCTGGAAATGCGGTTTCAGGTACGACACCGCTCGATAGCATCCCGGCTTCCCCGGAATCTCGGACACTTCAATCCGAGCCTCCTTGAGCGGATACTTGGCTTTCAGCTCCTGGCCGGCATCCTCCGTGCTGATCACATAATTCTTGATCCAGCGATTCAGAAAGTCCTCGCAGTCCTTTCTCGTCATGAAGCTGCCGATCTTGTCGCGCATGATCGATTTCAGATAGTGCGCGAAGCGTGACATGGCCATCATGTATTGCAGCTGGGTCGAGAGTCGGGCGTTTGCCGTCGCCGCCGCGGTGTCGTATTTCTTTCCCTTTTGGGTCGATTGTGCGCCGAAGAACGCGGCAAAGTCGGTTCCCTTGCAGTGGACCAGGGGAATGAATCCGAGGTCGGACAATTCCTTTTCTCGACGGTCGGTAATGGCGATTTCCGTCGGGCACTTCAGGGCGATTTCTCCTTCGTCCGTCCGGAAGGTGTGGGTGGGTAATCCATCCACGCGTCCGCCTCCCTCGACTCCACGAATCGCCGCACACCACCCATACTTGGCGAAGGCATCGGTCAGCCTGGCTCCGAATGCATAGGCCGCGTTGCCCCAGCAATACTTCGTATGATCCTTGCCGTCCACGTCTTCTTTGAAGTCGAACGCTTCGACAGGGACGGTGTCAGGACCGTAGGGCAATCGCATGAGCACATGCGGAAGCGTCAGCCCGACGTACCGGGAGTCTTCTGATTCCCGAAAGGACTTCCACATGGCGTAATCCACGGCTTCGAACTTCTTGGCCAGATCGCGGGGATTCGGCAGATCCGTGAACGTATCCAAGCCGAGCAAACCAGGCGCCGCGGCTGAGATAAAGGGAGCATGTGCGGCGGCCGCGACATTGGAGAGCTTCTCGAGAAGAGAAAAATCTTGGGGATGCTTCCCAAATTCATAGTCGCCGATCAGCGCCCCGTAGGGAGCGCCGCCGAACGTCCCGTACTCCTCTTCATAGACCTTCTTAAACAACGCGCTTTGATCGAACTCGACGGCTTTCTCGAGATCCTTGATGAGATCATTCTTGCTGACGTTCAGGACTCGAATTTTCATCGTCGTCGAGGTCTCGGACTGCATCACGAGGTAATGGAGGCCTCGCCACGACCCTTCCAGTTTCTGGAAGTCCGGCGCATGCATGATGGCATTAAGTTGATCGGTGAGCAGGCGATCAATGTCGGCCACACGAGCCTTGATCGTCGCCTCGACATCCTTGGACACGCGAAACGTACCCTTGAGGGCTTCCTCCACGACCGTGGCGATTTGGCGCTTGGACTGTTCTCGTTCCCAATCGTTTTTGGCGATCTTGGTGACTTCCAGAATCTGATCGAGCGTGCCGGTTTCGACGGTGGCCGCCGTGGATTCCGCTTGCCCCTGTTTTGCTTCCTCAGCCATTGACGCCCTCCTTGTTTCCTTCGCCCGCGACCCCGATTTCCTTTCCGATCTTTTGCTGTAATTCCGTGCTGCTGAGAATCTCCTGCAGCTTGTCGGCCAGACTGTCGTTCCCGTCCGTCTTGGCGAGCAAGGCCGTAAGCTGCTGACGAATCTCCACCAGCTTCTTCAACGCCGGCACCTGATTGGCGACGGCTTCCGGCGAGAAATCATCCAGATGACCGAACTTCAGCTCCGCCCCGATCTTGCCCCCGTCGGGACTGAGTTTATTCTCCACCTGATAGGCCAGACGCGGGGTGATGCCCTTCATCACGTCGTTGAAGTTGTCTCGGTCGATCTCCACGAATTTACGCTTCGGGTCCTTGAGCGGGCCAAGCGGTGTTTCCGGTTTTCCCGAGAGATCCGCCATCACCCCGATGACGAAGGGCAACTCTTTCATCTCGATGGCACCACCGGTTTCGACATCGTACGTAATCTGAACCCGTGGCGGCCTGACCCGGCTAAGTTTTTGTTGCGTACTTTCACGCGCCATCTGAGTGTCCCCCTTTCGTGTGAGCGACCGTTATGACTACTCTGAGCCGTTGGAGTTCTGGGCCAACCCCAGCGTCTCCTTCACTGCACTGAGCACGCTTGTGTCTTTGATCAACTCCTGCAACCATTCTTCTAAGGGCATCTCCTGCCACCGCACCGCCCGCTGAACCAAATACGGCACCGGACTATGGGGTTCGGTCCGCCGGAAGAACTCCGCGACCCGTTGCAATTGCCTGATCGCATCTGCTCGTGTTTTCAGGTCTCCCCACATCGAGGGTGTCTCCGTCTGTGTCGTTGTCACGGCAGATTCCTCCTGTGCCTGTTCAGTGGCCTGCTCCTGACGCAATCCTACCCCACCCCGCTTTCGAACCAACTCATCCAGCCGATCACGACAACTGTCCAGGACTTCTTGTAGTGGCCTCAGGGTGAACCCTTCCGCTCCATATTTTTCGGTCGCGATGCGATCGAGCGTGTGAAACGCCTCCAATGCCTCACAGATCCTGTCCCGTAGCGCGGTGAAATGCGTCAGGGGCATGGCTGCCACGACCCGATCGATTTTTTCACCTAACTGGGTCGACTCCTCGAGCGCAGCCTGAGCATACCCACGTTGCTCCTGGGTCTGTGCCGCCTGAACCGCCCCTTTCAATTTCTCAACGTCGTCATGTCCCTTGCTGTAGTCGAAGAAGGAATAGACGACGCCACCTGCTTGATGCACGATCGGAACCGTCCGAATGACGTCAGGAAGCGTGGTGTTCAACGCTTCGAGCCCCCTCACACGCGCCTCAAGATCGCCATCCTCTTCGATCGGAGGCAGTAGATCCGCCCAACATTTTTCATGGGCGAGGGCCAAGACAATCAAGCCATCCCGCAGGCCGGGAAACCCGTGTTTTGTGGTCAGGGCTTTCACCAACCACACCATGACGCTCAAATCCTTGCCTTCTTCGGTGAGGAGCTTCGTCGACAGCTGCACGACCTTCTGCCAATCGGGGGTTTTCCCCTGGCTCTGGATCGGCCCGTTGGTCACCGGATCTTCGTGACGCATGGCCTCTCTGATGGCCCGGTAGGTTGCCCCGTATTTCACGTTGGGATCAGGCTTCGCTCCCTCCTTGAACGGCCCCACCAATAACTCGCAATCGATCGTCGAGGACAATGCCATGATTCCGTTGGCTCCTATCGGTTAATCTGTAACTCCTGGATCTCCAACACTGAGCATTCCCTGTCATCCACCAAGAATGTCTTTAACCCCCGCCCTCCGACCAGGCCTTCACCGAGGTCGATCCATTCGGTGATCCGACCGAGACGAACCAGCTCATGCTCATCGGTGTCGCTTCCTGAATAGAGGGCCGGCAGATACACGTCGCCCTGCTGTCCGTCGTGGCACTCCAGACGAGCCGGTACCCACAGCAAGTCTCGGAGAAAGTGTGGGCGCGGGAGCACCAACGTTTTGACGTGCTCCAGGGACAGCCACATGTAGGTTCCGTTCACGAACAGCTCGAGGACCGGTCCTAATCGATCGTCCGAATCAGCGATGGTCTGGAACGGTGTTCCATTGAGCGTGCCGGTGATCGACGGTGTGGTGGAGGTGGCTCTGGCGATTGCCTCCGCAGCTTGATGAACGTTACCTCGGCTCAGACAGCCCATCGCAGTGAGGCGATCGGTGACATGGGCCGGCGGAGGGGCCATGAATGCCGGACCAGCACCATCCGACCAGCACGTCCTGCGTGCGGCATCGGCCTGAAGAAGTTTGCGATAGACTTCCACGCCGATTCCGGCCTGTTCATCCTGTGCGCCAAGGACATCCAACTGACGCGCCGCTCGTTCGTGCGCCCCATCGAAGCACAGCAGCTCAAAGAGAAAGGTGCGAATACGGGGGTCGGTGGGACGCTGTTTGACTTCTTGATTCAACTCGAGAATGGCTGCCGACAGTTGATTGGCATCGAGCAGTTCTTTGGCGTTCACGTTACCCTCCTGTCTCAGCCCGCATGGTCGCCATGATGGATGTCTGTCTCATGTTCCTTCGTCGTTTACTACGCCCTACGGTTCAGCCCTTCCACCCACTCGGACGGATGTCGCATCAACTCACGGAATCGAGATACTGCCGCAGCGTCATGGCCCCGTCAGTCCCTGCATACGCCGAACTCCTCGTGTCGTGACTCGATGTGATTGCCTGGCAACTTGCCGACCACACCATCCCACTCTCCCATGCGTCGTCGATGGCATTCGGTGAGACAATGAACCTCGCCAAGTTCGGGGATGGGTGCCCGATGGACACAAGCGCACAGGCTTCAATCGTCAAGGACTCGCGATTCCAGAACGCGATGCAGGTCGACAACGGCTTCAGCAAGGCACCGGATGTCCGTGCATGTAGTTCCAACCAAAACGGCACGTCATACGTCTCTGCTTTGCACTCTTTCAATAGAGGGAGATGCCACCCACCGGTTCCCACCTGACTCCCTGGCTCACTCGGTGGGCGCTGAGCCGTGCCATCCGCCACTGTATTATGTGGTATGTTCGTCACCTCATTCCGAAACTCACTGATCGTCGTTCGAGACAAATAGTCCTGAAATCCGGATTCGATCATGGTATCCACATCAATCTCGGTCGCTAGATGTTCTGTCTTAGCGCGAAAGTTGTTCCAGTCCAGATCTGCACGAAGTTGCTGGAGCAACTGTCTGGTCTTGTCCAGAAACAGTCGACACTTCAATGGAATCAGCCAGGGGGTCGGCGGAATGCGCTGACATTCGAGGAGCAGAAACGTCAGAAACGGGAACGACCGTCCGGCGCGATCTCGACTTGCAAAGACGGCCCCACAGACCACGCGTCCTTCCCCCTCAGGCACAAAGAGAAAATTCCAAATGTCGGCCTGGCTCACCAATGTCGACCAGTCTGATCCGGCCCGTGCCTTGGCATACTGGATCCCTCGCTCAAACCAGTCGTCGAGTTCCCGAACCTCCGGACCCGTTGCATGCAAGCGCAAAAATTCTGGAGAAAGGGGAAGTTTGCCATAATACCCGCATACAGCCTCAGACATGGCGCTCCTTCACAGATGCTCGACACACCGGAACTGCTCAAAGAGGCCTGGTCTGAACGGGTTCTTATGGGTGGCCGTACGCAGGTCATACCGTACGTTGAGTACTTGACCATCCGCGCCGGGAAGGTCCCACTGCACGCGATATTGTGCGTCCCCCGCGACCGACGACACCCGCCCCGCTTCAATGAGACGAAAGAGTCCCCACAGATCCTTCACCTCTCGTGTGATCCAAGTTCCGTTCACCTGAACTTGCAAGAGGGCTCCGGCTGCGGGCGTGGGTCCCGGCCACTTGACCTCTTCCCATTCCTGCGGTCCGTTCTGATAACGCAACATTTGCCCACCCACCTCCAGGCGAATCTCCGTGGCCGTCTTCACTCCTCCCATCACGGGATGGGGATAGACCTCAAACGAGATGCCGGGACTCATACTTCCCCGTGGGAAGAGGCTTTCCGAAAGTAACCGGGCATGGGTCAGCGAGTTCAGGAATTCTTCAGAAAGGTTCATGCCCACGTTGGCCCACTGCCTCAGCTCCCAGCGATCGCCCCCTTCGACGATGAACGGCTTGAGTTCGGCCTGATAGAATTTCCACAGCAGGCCGTTCTCCGGGTGGAACACATCCGACAAATCTCCGATGGGCGCATCTCCTCCGACCTGACGGAAGGGATAGCGTCCTTCCACATTGCGCAGACATGCGGGATAGACCTCCGCTTCCCACCGCTTGGCGGCCTCGGCTTTGGCCCGTTCCAACACGCCCTTCATCGTGATCATCCAAGGTTCGATCAGGAGCGGCGTCACGATCTCCCGGGTTTCAGGATCCAGCTTTTGCAACAGGCCGTCCGTACTGTTCATGGCCTGAAGAATATCGTTCGGCTTCCCGGCGACGAGGCTTTCAGCCAGGGCCTTCATGTCTGCGGGTGGACTTTCCGCCCGTAAGATCGGGCGCACGGTTTGCTGCACCTTCCGCATATCGGTCAGGTACTTGATCAACGGTGCATCTTCTTTGGCATCCTTGGCCGCATGGAGTAAGCGATCCAGCCCTTTGAAGCGCAGCGTGACGGAACCGGAGAAGTCGTTAGGGTCGGCTAAACGGCGAATCAGCTCCTCCGTATCCTTCACCGAAACGCCGACCGCGCTGGTGCCCTCGATGCCGAGCTGTTGTTTGATCTTGCCCAAGAGACCTGTCGCGGTTTCCTGTAATTTGGACAACCCTTCCGGCCCCGGCACGGTGTTCTGCACCACGGCCTCGAACACACGCTGGATCGGAGAATCTCCGGAGGCCAGCAGGCTGAGTTGCTCCTCCACATTGCTCGGCGTGACGACGGCCTTCATGCGCAACGACCGGAGAAATTCGCGCCAGTGGCGGACATAGTCCTGAAAATACTGGCGTTTGATACCCTTGTCCAGCTGAGCCAGTTCCACTTCCGGCTCTCCGATAATCCAGCCCTCATCCCCGGATTCTTCCAAGATCCTGGCAACACTCGCTTGAAACGGTCCTTTCCATCCGGCGATCGTATAGACCCCGGGCACCTCATACTCACTCGTGATCGTGCCCTGGAGCGCCCCTTGGAGCACGAGATCGATCGTAAACGGCTTCACTAAGTCTTCAGCCGCGCGCTTGCTGAGCGCGTAAATGCGCTGCATCCTCGGGATCTGCCGCAGTTGGTTTTGCACATCTTTCACGAGTCGGACATTCAAGGCCAACCGTTCGCCGTGGTCACGAGCCAGGTACTGGCTGTAGAGGGACATCTGCGTGAACACCTTCTCTTGAAGCTCCTCCGGAACCGATTCCTGGTGAAAGATCTCCTTCAGCTTATGTCCCCAATAATTATTTAAGAAGCGCTGCAGATACTCCGGCTTGAGGTGCGTGGGATCCCCCAGCATCAAATAGGCCTTGAGCAAAGAATACTGTTCGTCATACTCTCCGTGATGAGTCCCTGCCTGATCGGACATCAGCGCCACCTGTCTCAGCCGTTCCTCCATCTCGCGCTTCGTCTCGTCGAGGAACAATTTCGAGAAGTACCGACCATACACCTCACCGACTTCCTGTCGCAGGCGATAGCCCTGATAAAACTCCGCCAAATGCAACGGCACCCCCCGCTGCTCGATGTCGAGCAGTTCCTTGAACCGGTCCCCTAGTTCTCCGACATATTCAATCTCGTGTGGGAACTGCGCCGGGTCGAGCGAGAAGTCGGGCGGCTGAAGCGCTGCAGACAGGATGCCGTTCAACAGCCGCTTGTTGCCGATGAAGGAAATTGACAGCCCGACCATTGCCACCAGGGCAAACACGACGGAGGCCACCAGCGCGACGACCCGCAGATACCCTCGCTGGCGAAACACCATGGAGGAGGGGCTCACGAGATGTTGATCTGGGAAAATAATGTCTGCAAACAGTTCCTTGAGAAAGTAGCTCTTCGGTTCCGTCGGGATCACGGTTCCCAGATTCATGTCGGACAAGCCAGAGGCTCGACTGACTGCTCCGAGAATCCGGTCGATCGGGGTCCCCTCTTGTGTCCCGCTGGTGAAATAAAACCCGCGGAACAACGGGCTTTCCTGGTAGGCATTCCCGTGAAACAATGTGTCGATGAATCGGGCCAGTCGATCACCGACCGAGGCCATTTGCAGGGGGAACCCCAAAATATTGACTTTCTGGCTTCCCCGGGTCGTCGATAATCTTGGTAACCTGCGCTCATGGAGGACTGAGAGCAACCGGTCAAACTCCTTCCGAAATGCGGCGGCGGGTGTCTTATTGCTCTGGTCCGATTTCGCAAAGGTGCAGCCCCAGACACGTTCTCGCTCGGTGCGGTTCAGTTCCTCAAAGAATTCGACGAAGCCTTGGACCAAGTCACATTTGGTAAACATGACATACACGGGACAGACCACACCGAGCCGCTTAATGAGCTCCTCAATCCTGGCCCGTATATTTTTGCCATGGTCCTGAATCTCCTCATCGGTGCCCTCGATCAGATCGGCAATCGAAATGGTGGCAATGACGCCGTTGAGGGGCTTCTGTCCACGGTATTTCCGAAGCAAATCGAGAAAGGCCAACCACTCCTCCTGATCCTCGGCCTGGGTGACATAGCGCCCCGCTGTGTCCAGGAGGACCCCGGCATTGGTGAACCACCAATCACAATTTCTAGTCCCCCCCAGACCTTGAAGTCCCTGTCCATCTCTCCCCAACGCCGGAAACTGGAGACCGGAATGCCGCAGGGCCGTGCTTTTTCCGGAAGCCGGCGGGCCGATAAACATGTACCACGGCAACGCATAGAGGGCCGCCTTCCCATTTCCCAATTTTGATTCTTTCAGCGCCGCAATGCCCTTCTCGAATTGAATGCGAACCGCCTCCAGATCTTCTTTCTTGTCGGATCGTCCCCGCGGGGTGCCTTGTCGTAATGAAGCTTCCAGCTGCTCGGCTCGTTTGCGAGCCAACAGATGTCGCACCACGTAGACGCCGGCCCGCAGGACGACAATGCCGATAATGGCCTGGACTCGCGCATCAACTGATTCCAACCCGATCCAGGGACCGGCAAACCACACCAGCGCGATCAGGCAGACGACCGCAATTTCCGCGGCCAACTGCGGCTGCCGTGCCAGTGCTACCACCGACGTTGTGATAAGAGCAAAAAAGCGCTTCATGCGGCTGACTCCTGTAGGAGCTTCTTGAGTTGGTCCAACACCTGACCGACATCCTGATTCACAAGAAAGGTCAGACCGAGGTAGAAGAGCAGGACGATGCCGGCGCTCGTCGCTACCACGACCCAGGCGGGCACGTCGCGCTTCACGAGTTCCATCAGCTCTTCCGGACGTCGCCCACGAGGGGAGAGCTCCAGCGCGTCGCCACGTTTCGCCTGAACCTCTCGCGTCAGATCCTCGATCAACCCACGCAACCGTTCACGTTCATGGAGGCGGTATTGCCCCTCGAATCCGAAGATCAAACACAGGCCGTACACTTCCAGCAGATTGTAATCGACTGGGACTCCCCGTCGAATGCTGTCCAGTCGTTTGAAGAATCCCTCCCCGGCTACAAACTCACCGAACAAGTCATACTGGAGCGGTCGGGATGCCCATTGTTCGCGCTGGGCCCATCGGGAGTTGATGATCATCTCATCGATATAGGCGGCGACGGCATAGCGTGCATGGGTGATCGTATCGGCCGGAATCCCATACCGCCTTGCCGTGTCCTCAGCCTGCTGAAACATATGATGCAGCCTCGTGCGCAGATGATCAGGGCTCCCGAGATCTCTCGTCTCCTTGAGGTAGGCCCCAAGTACCAGCAGGTCATTGAAGGCCTCTGCGATTCGTTTTATTCGCTCTTCCGCCACGTCTCGACTCCTCTATTCTTTTACGGCCACCAGCTGCACTCGGACACTTTGCACGCTCTCCGGAACATGTAACGCGACCACCTGCGACTTCTTGATGTCCTCCCAAAAGACACCCCGATCGTCCAGTCGGAAGTACTGGGTGTCCTGTTTCATCGGAAGGGCAATCGGTGGCCGAGGCGTGTGGTAGAGCTTGACCCCCGGCATAGCGGCGGCCACGATTTCTTTGAGCTTGCTGGGTGACCCGATCCTCACTTGATTCGGCACCAGATGCCGGACCCGGTCTTCCGCCATCTCACCGGAGACCATGATGAAGAATTGCGCCGACGCAAAGAGCCGGTTTTCCGGCACACGCCCCACCCAGACATTATCGCCGCCGTTTTCCAACGGAATGGTGATGTAGCGCGTGGGTGTGACCCCCTCGATGATGGACCGAACACGTTTGTCCAAGACCCCGAACGATCGACTGAGATTCTCGTGATGATAGGCCGGAAGTTCCGACGACTCGCCGGGTGGCAGGAGGATCGACAGGTGACCGGCAAGCCGGACCAACGCCGTGTACAGCATTTCCGGATGCACGCGTTCGATCTGGCTCAAGTGCTGTAACACCGGCAGGTGTGTCGACACGGCCGTGACCAACGTCAACTTGCCCAGGTCTGTCCCGATCAGCTCCAGCACGCCTCGCTGGGCATCCGAGAAGGTCGCGCGCTTGGCCGTCAGCAACTCGATGAGTCCCCGTAAGAGCCGAAGCAAATAGGGCGATGCACTCACCCACAGACAGGGGGGGATATAGGTATCTCGCAGACCCACGGCGCCGGTCGGGAGACGAACCAATTCGCCAATCTTAATGGCCGCTGTGTCGGCTGTTTCTTCTCCGCTGAAGAAGATCCGGAGGTTTTTCTTTGCAACGAGCACTTCACGGGGATTATCCCCCGTTGTGGTGTCGATGACTTCAATGTGTTCCGCAAGGAAGCGTGTCTGCCTCGAGCCGGACTCCCTACCGAGTTGGCAGGTCATACTGTCGGATCGTTCAACCGGAAGTCCCACAAACACGCTGAGACTCTCCAGGGTCGGATGAAACAGTTCTGTGAAGACTCTGGTCTGCGGCGCTCCATCTTCATCGGGGATGTCGATCACCAGCCCATCCGGCAACACCAGCCGGCACTTCAGTAAGGTGAATCGCCCGTTGGCCAGGCCGTCGTGATCAAGATCCAAGTCGGTCAGGCCCCATGCAAAGGGATCCTGAATTCGGAACCGCTCTGCGATCAGTCCTTCCAGATGCCGGTCCCATTGCTGAAAGTGCTGTGGCGTCAGCAACAAACCTTCGCTCCACACCACGGTTCGATTCATCGTCATAGTATGGAAGTCTTCCTTCGCCGTTAGTCGGCGAGCTTCATCGTATTGCGATCGACGTACACTTTCACTTTTGGGGTCAGCGGATTCAACCAGGACGACCTGGCCTCATCAATCTGTCGCCATCCCTCTACCTGTGGCTGCCGAAACAGACCCATGATTCCGATGTGGGTGGCACCATGTTTGACATCGAGATCGATGTAGAGGTCGGCTTTTTTTTCGGGATAGACGATGAGTTCTTTTCTGTCCACCAGATCCTCTCCCAGTACCTCTTTGTCGCCTTTCCAGAGCGCCTTAAACGTCGCCTGCTGAAACCGTTCTCGCCCCTTCAGCTGATAGACGCGCACCACGACCGGTTGCGGGGCACCGGCATCGTCCTGATTGATTGTGTCCGTCGGTACCATCTGGACTCGCCATTTCTTGGTATCGCTGCTGCAGCCCACGCAGAGCATGAGCGCAAGCAAACAGAGAATACCGGCATTATGCGCGTGGCCGCGTGGTGTGAACCGACAGATAACCTTTTGAAAAATGAGGTGCCAGGATTCGCTCAAAGACTTTGACCTCCTCTTCGCTCAGCTGACGATGTTTGTCCTTATACCGGCGCCAGGCGGCCGCTTCCATGCGAACCGCTCCGCCGCCCAACAGCCTGATGCCGTTCCCTTTGGATCGATTGTCCGCTCCCTTCTCCAAGCACTCCGGGTCCAACTCCTTGAGCAGTCCCCGAATGCATTCACGGAACCCGGCCATGAGCCCAAGCTGATGGAGCGTGAGATCCTGAAAGACCTCGGTGAGCCCAGCCATCGCCTGCTCAGCGGACAGCCCCTTGGACAGAGGATCCAGCAGGATCGCGGCAACCTCCTCAGCATTCTCCGCTGCCTTGATGGGATTCGGCGTCCGGGCCAAGATTCGAGTCGACTCGACTTCAAACTCTCGCTGAAACATTCTCCGACCCCGGACCGCATCTGCCAACCCAGCACACACGATGTGAAGTACGGAGGTAAGCTGCGTTGCCAGCTGCTGTGGGTTGAGCGCCTGCTCGGACAAGGCCAACCTTTCGCTGACTTTCCTTGCGGCATCGACGGAGAGAATGTGGCGCCCACGGCTTGCCTGAGGTGGGCGTTCGCTCGCCATGTGCTGAGCCGGTAGTGGTTTGGAGAGATTGACCGCTTGCTCAGAGCCACGACCAAGAACCCTGCGCAAGGCTTCCAGCGTTGCTCTAGCTTGATTGCCGTCGTACCCTTCGATGGCTCGATGCAGCACATTGTCGAGGTGACGCTCCAGATCGACGCCTGATGCGGGGTCGTACTCTGCATAGGCGCGGTGCAAGAGATAGCAGGGCCGCTCAGAGTCTGTGGGCAGTCCCTCTGTGGATGGGAGGGGACCTGCCACAGGAGAAACCTGAGCCTGCGATATCGAACGCAGGGTAGCGCAACGAAACGATAGGCTATAGTGGCCGACTGCGATCCGGTCTCCATCATGCAGCACATGCTCCTCTTTCGAGGCGATCCTCACGCCGTTCAGGATGGTTCCGTTGGTACTCCCCACATCGCACAGACTCCAGACTCCCTGCCTGACCGAGATTTCGGCATGTTTGGTCGAAACCATCCGCGTCGAGTCTTTCAAGACACATGTATTGCCGACTCCTCGCCCGATCGTGATGCGACCGTGGTCAAACGTGTGCGCAACAGTCTGTTCGCGCCCCTCCTCCACCCATTGCAGAGTCAGCGTGCAGCGCATGCCGTCACGAAACACCCGTCATACAACGATCGATCGCACGCAGGAGCATCGCATCACGCTCATCGGCTTCGAAGAGTTCGACGCGCGCCCGCTTTGCGAGCGACTCAAGCGCTCCCGCCATCGTTCGCGCGGGACTCGGATCGTACGTCACTGCCTCTCTCCCATAACGAAGTCCCCGGATCGTGGAGCAGGCTCGAAGCAGGACCACGACTGCATCCCACCACAGCACCTCAGAAATTTGTCCTCCGGCTTCGAAACAGTCGGTTGACTCTCGAACGCGCTCTTTGACCCGCACATGGATGGCATAGTGATCATCCTCGTCGAGCCCCTGAACGACGGGTTGCAGCCCTTCCAGAATCGACGGAAGCTGTTCACACACACGAATCCACCGTGGCTCGTCCGTCCCCACGAGCGCGCGCAACAGCAGCATGCCGCAACTATAGAGATCGTCCGCCGAAGATAGGGCTCGATACACCGATGTGTCGACGGACGACCGCACCATCCCGACCGCACGAGTCAGCAGCGTCCATTTGTCGGGTGACAGGAGATCGGTCTGACCGATCACGATAATCCCGCGCTCCGACGACTCCACTTTTCTCGTCCAGACCTCCACACAAGGTCCACGATGCTCGCCAAGCGGCAATGCAATTCGAAAGACATCCCGATCAGAAAATTCCGTTGCCTGAAGCCCCTCGTCGATGAGGTGGATGCGAATCAACCCTCTCATGTGAGACGGATCATCCTCCGGAATCTGATCCACCGATTGCACGAGCGCTGTGACCAATATGGTTCGTCCCATCGGCCACTCCCTGACTTGAGGCGATGCATAAGCAAGGTTCGTGCTCGTAGAAAACATCGTGAGGCCTTCCGCCATCTCGATGGGCATATTTTCATATGTAGGAGGATGGTGCTGGTCCCTTGGTGCCAACGACAGGGTTGCACTCCAGCACCCCGGCAGCAGGCTCGCGGGCCCCTGAGAAAACCGAACCACAACTTGCTCCGGATCAATCACCCCTCGGGCGCAGCGAACTCGCTCGTGTTCATCAGCCAGACCGACACACAGCTCACACAACCCACTGAGTTTCAGACACCAGGCCTCGAGTTGTTGCTTCCTGAGGTCAGACTCAAAGAAAGTCCGAGTGGAAGCCAGAAGCCGGTGCGGCAGTCGTTCCGCTGCATTCGAGCGTGCAGGCTCGCACCAGGACCGATCAAGAAGAAGGCAGAACTCATTCCAGTTTAATGTCAAAGATCCTGTGTCGGACATGGAACCAGCCCCTCAATTGTTTGGCGATCAGTTACGCATACACCACATGCCGTAGGACCCACAGGGGGCTCATGTGACCAGACTTAGAGAAGTCCTGAATCCCAAATACGTAACACATGACTACGTAGGCTAAAGCGGCGTCAGACTAAGCGTTCTCGTGTGAGAAATCAAGACAACGATTAGCTTTATATACTCATTTTCATCACAAGTGCTGAACGGAATTGATCGCCATGGCATAGGCCAAGTGAATCCTTTTAGATTCAGATGGGTGAATCTCTTTGGATACAACGTGGCCTGTGTCCCACGTCTCTCCAACCCATATTGCATAAAATACTCAACGAATTCAGACCTCTCGGTTATGCTGGCCTGTTCGCACGGATGCATCAGCACTGGACTCTTATAGGTGTCTACTTATAGCTATCACTATCTATACCGTGAACGAGTGAAAAGAGAGATCAACGTGTAAATCGAAGAAATCTTTCTGGAATTATGGAGATCTACGGTCCTAAGGAGGCTGCTTGACCAAGGTGAATCTATTTAGATACTACTCGCCCTAATCTAGGACTGGCCGTCACTCACGTAACGTACATCTACGGTTAAAACCTCTGAATTTACGTAATACCCACTTATTGGCGGCCATGAGCATTGTTCTTGCTTGGGCT
>CAZXNN010000015.1:0-22778 GCA_964641915.1 uncultured Nitrospira sp.
CGACCATTGCTGTATCTCTTGGCCTCGGCGGTCGCTCTGTGTCTGGCGATGTGGCGAGAGAAACCCGAGATCATTCTCTGGTTCGACTCGCCGGGCCAGATTGCTCCCCTCTGGTGCGCCCGGGTGATGCGGTGTCCCTATGTGTTGTTTGTGAATGGATTGCCGGAGGAAGAATTGACCGGCCTATGGGGCTGGGCTCCGATCCGCGGTCTGGTGCAACAGGCGTTGCGTGTGTCGGCACAGCAGGCGCAGGCCGTTGTCAGCGTCTGTCGGGAGATCCCGGAATGGATGCAGCGCGAATGGGGAGTCGAGCCGGCCCGGTGCCGCGTGATTCGAAACGGAGTAGATCCTTTGGCCTGTGTGCCGCGCGACAAGGCGGAGGCCCGCCGTTGCCTGGGCCTGAGCCTGGATCGGCCGTACATCGGATTTGTCGGAGGCTTCTTTCCGTGGCACGGGCTGGATACGCTCGTGAAGGCGATGGCGCTAGTCCGTCTCGAACACCCGGACGCCACGCTGCTCTTGGTCGGCGATGGCCAGACGAAGCCGGCGCTGGAAGCGTTGGTGCGCCGACAGGGACTAGAGGAGGCCGTGTCGTTCGTCGGGCGCGTGCCTTTTGATGACGTGTCTTGGTGGATCGGAGCGAGTGATCTCTGCGTCGTGCTCCATCGTCCTGTTCGCTTCTATCCTGGGGATTCCATGAAGCTCTGGGAATATCTGGCTTGTGCGAGACCGGTGGTCGCGACGGCAGGAGAAGGTTACGGGGATCTCGTGGAAGCGCTGGGCGCCGGTGTATCGGTGAAAGCTGACGATGTGCGTGCCTTGGCGAAAGGACTAAGCGGTCTGATCCAAAATCCGTCGGCTGCAAGCAAGATGGGGCAATCCGGTCGTCGAGCTGTCTTGTGTGCCCATACCTGGGATGCGAGAGCGGTGGAATTGGAGCGAGTCTTGGGGATGGGTTCCGTTGAGCCGCTTCATGAACGGGTGTGTGCCTGATGACGATGTCATCGAATCACGAGACGGTCACTGCGGCCGAGTCCGACACGGCAGCCTCTGGCACGGCGCGCATCCGTCATCGGGTCTTGGAGGCCGGCGGGTGGGCCATGGCCGGTTTTGCCGTCGAGAAAGGGATGGGGTTTCTCCAGCTTATTGTCCTGACGCGATTATTGTTGCCTGGTGATTTCGGATTGATGGCGGCTTCTGCGGTGGTTCTGTTGGCGATTCAGACGTTCTCTGAGTTAGGGCTTGAGCCGGCGGTGATCGCCAAGCCGAATGTGACCGACGAGGATCTGCGCGTAGCCTGGACCTTGTCGGTGATTCGAGGTGTCGTCCTGACCATCGGTCTCTGGGGGCTGGCGGACGTCATTGCCGGAAGCCTGCGGATTCCAGAGTTGGGCTTCTTTCTTCGGGTCCATGCGGTGGGCGTCCTCTTACAGTCGCTGCACAGTCCGGCGTTGTTCGTTCTGCTCAAACAGCTGGATCTTCGGCGGCGGGTGTCGTTCGATCTTAGTCGTCGCCTGGTCGAGTCAGCCGTGACGATTGGATTGGCCTGGTGGTGGCAGAGTGCCTGGGCGTTGCTGGGGGGCCAGTTGGTTGCGTTTCTCTTTGGATCGCTCCTCTCCTTCTGGATTGCGCCCTGCCGCACTCGTTGGTCGCTGGATCGCACGGCCTTGCAGAGTCTTTGGAGTTACGGCCGGTATCAGAATGTCACGGCGTGGTTTCTGTTTACTGTGATGAGCGGGGGAGATTTTGTCGTAGGCCGATTACAGGGGGTCGGGGGCCTCGGCCAATATCAGTTGGCCATGGCGATCCCGACCATGATCGGGATCCGGGCCATGAGTGTGATTTCTCAGATTAGTCTGCCGACCTACGCGCTGATGCAGAAAGACCGAACCGGAGCGTTGCGGGCTCTGAGCCTGCACATGAGCCTGACCGGCATGATCGTCGTGCCGAGTGCGACGGCCGTGGCGATTCTGGCTCCGTATCTGGTTCCGTTTGTGTTCGGCCCATCCTGGTCGGCGGCGATTGAGCCCATGCGGGTGTTGTGTATGTTTGCGATTGCGGCGGCCTTTTGCAGCGTCATGGCGGCCTTCCATTGTGGCGTTAACCGACCGGACCTCCAAACAAAGATTTGGGCGGTGATGTGTGCCTGTTACGTACCGATGGTGATTCCCTTCACGATTGCCTGGGGGTTGGTCGGAGCGGCGTGGGCCTTGGCGCTGACCTTTCTCGTGGGGCTCGGCCTGCATCTTAAGGCCACGGTGGAAATCCTGGGCGTGGAAGCTGCATCGGCATTTGAACCACTGCGATGGGCTGGCAGCCTGGTGGTTCTGGTGGGAGGGGGCGTGGCTTTGAGTCAGGCAGTGCCGTCGATGTGGATCGCGCAGTGGCTGGGCGCGTTGTGTGGCCTGGCCGGGATCAGCATCTATGGCTGGTACGTGTGGTCACGCGAGTCTCTCCGCCTGCGCATGCTGTGGGGCTCATAAGATGTTGACCAGGGTTGATGACAAAGGCCCGATAGATGTCTCGATTATCATCGTGAATTGGAACACGCGGTCGCTCCTGGAGCGCTGTCTGGCCTCCATTGAGACGGGTGTCACTGGCCTCGCGGCGCAGGTGCTGGTGGTCGATAACGGATCTACCGATGGGAGTGCTGAATTGGTTGCAGCCAAGTGTCCACCGGTTGAACTCCTGTGCAATCTGGGGAATGCCGGCTTCGCCAGAGCCAACAATCAAGCGTTTGGACGCGCGCAGGGCCGTTATGTGTTGCTGTTGAACCCCGATACGGAACTGCGGAGCGATGCTGTGAAACAGCTGGTGCACTTTCTCGATGCTGATCTGCGGCGAGCCGGTGCGACGGCGTTGTTGCGCAATCCGGATGGCACGCTGCAGCGGTATCACAAGCGATTGCCTCGATGGTCATTTGTCCTGTGGTCCGAAACGCTGCTCCGGAATGTGGCCCCGCGCAACCGGTGGATGCGCGCCTTCTACATGCTGGACGAGCCCTTCGATATGGTAACGGAAGTCGAACAGCCGCCGGCCGCCTGCTTGATGCTGCGCCGGTCAACGATCGAGACCGAGACGCTCTTCGATGAGCGGTTTCCTATTTTCTACAACGACGTGGATTTGTGCCGACGGTTGCGGGACGCAGGGCATCGCTTGTTTCTCCTGCCGGAGGCCGAGGTGATGCATCACGGCGGAGCCGGGGGAGTCGGAGCTATGCCGGACCAGGGCGTCGCCGATAGCTTGATCGGACTCGTTCGCTACTATCGCAAGCATGAAGGACTTCTCAGCGCCGGAGTCTTGTGGCTGGTATTGACCTTGAATTCCGCGCTCGTTCTCATCGGAGGGATGGTGAAAGTTTTGGGGGGCTTTCGTCCGCTGCAGTGGTGGAGATTGGAATTGGCCAAACGAGTGCGGCTCGCCGTGGGGCAGGAGGCGTTTCACTATCCGAACGATCCGCAGGCTGAGCTGATGGATGGAGCCGTGGTATGCCGGCACTAGCAACTGAACTCGTCAGGCAATGCTTATTGTGCGGTGCGTCCGGTGAGGCATTGTTTCAGGGGTTGCATGACCGGCTCTATTCCGTCGAGGGCGAGTTCGGCTTTGCCCGTTGTGCCGCCTGTGGATTGGTCTGGCAGAGTCCTCGACCGATCATGGAGGACATTCCGAAGTGTTACCCGGACGACTACGAACCTCACGAGGGGGCCACGCAGGGTGCAGACCTGGTTCGCCCGGCGGCCGGGATGCGTGATGCCATGCGAGGAATGATCTTGAGCGAGGTGTTCGGCTATACCCGGTTCAAGCGGCCTGAGTGGTGGGCTCCGGTGACCGGGCGCGTGCTTGGTCATGTCCCTGCGTTTCAGGACCGGGCGCGATATGGCCGCGATGAGTTGTGTCCACCCTTTGTTGAGGGGGGGACGTTGCTGGATATCGGATGTGGAGCGGGCGGTTATCTGTCGGCGATGAAAGAGTTGGGATGGAAGGTGTTGGGTATCGATCTTTCTCCGCAGGCCGCACGGATCGCGCGTGAGAGCTACGGGGTCCCGGTGAAGGTGGGAACCTTGGAATCGGTTGGTGTGTCGGACCGAAGTATGGCGGTGATTACGATGGTCCATGCCATCGAGCATGTCCCCGATCCGATCAGTCATTTGCGGCAGTGTCATAGGGTCTTGCAAGAGGGTGGGCGATTGGTTCTGACGACGCCGAATTTTGCGGGCCTGATGAGCCGGCTCTTCGCAGATCACTGGATGGCGCTCGAGCCGCCCCGGCATCTGTGGCTCTTTACACCCGATACCTTGAAAGCCTGCGTAGAACGGGCCGGGTTTCGAGTCGAGCGGATGCTGACACGTCCCTTTCTCTCGCAGGTGAATTACGAAAAGAGCCTGCTCATCCGTCGCCAGGGGCATGCTCGGGGGAATATGCGGCCGAGCGATGCCGGCCCGATGGCGCGTGGGCTCCATCGGCTGGAACAAGGGTTGTTGCCCTTCTGGCGATGGGCGGGCAATGAATTGATGCTCAGCGCCGTGAAACAAGAGGAGTAGAGACACGTGGATCTGTCGATCGCCGTCATCAGCTACAATACTCGCGAACTGCTCCTCGCCTGTCTGCAATCGGTTCAGGATAGGACGACGGGCGTGGATTACGAAGTGATCGTGGTGGATAACGCCTCGAAAGACGGGAGCGTGGGTGCGGTCCGGGCTCGGTTCCCTCATGTCACCGTGATTGCCAATGCCGAGAATTGCGGATTTGCCAAGGCGTGCAATCAGGCTGCCGCCGTCAGTTCTGGACGGTACCTCTTGCTGCTGAACAGCGACACGGTGATGCAGCGGCACACGCTCCGCACGATGGTGACTTGTCTGGAGCAGCATCTGGACATTGGAGCTGTGAGTTGTTTGCAGCGTGATGAGCAGGGACAGGTATTGCAGTCATGTTTCCCCTTTCCTTCTATTCGCGACCATGTGCGTTATTCGGAGACGCTGCCTCTGGTCGTCAGGCGTTTGGTGGGGACTTTGTCCCCGATGGACTTCACGCAGTCGCAGGATGTTGATTGGGCCAATGGCGCCTGCCTGATGGTTCGCAAAGCCGTGTTCGATCGGTTGGGCGGATTGGATGAACGGTTTTTCATGTATTTCGAAGATGTCGATCTGTGTCGTCGGGTCCAGCAGTTGGGCTATCGCATTCGATATATGGCGGAAGGAGAGGTGGTGCATCTGCTCGGACGGAGCAGCCGCACGAACCGGCCCGGCCTCAATAAGCAATGGGAACTCAGCCGCATCCGCTATGTGGAAAAGCACTTTGCGCAACCCCGACGATTTCTGATGAAGGGCTGGATTGCCGTTGGCGTGATGCGCAAATTGCTGGTGACCGCCTGCTCGCATGCCTCCGATCGACGGCAGGAGATTCAAGCCATGTGGACAACTTTGCGACGGGTCTGGCTGGGGCATGACGAGGCAGATTCGGCAGCCATGTCTCCGGCAGGTCTACGAGGGTAACGAGCGATGCCACAAGTTATGAGCCAGCGTGAGCGGTATGATCTGGAGTGGAACGGCTGGAAGGCTGCCGCCGGCGCACTCGAAGGAGTCCGGCGATACGGCCAGATCAGTCGGAGAGTGGCCGCACTGGCGCCCGAGCGCATGCTGGATGTGGGGTGTGGCGATGGCCGGCTGGCCAGAGAAATCAAGCAGGTGTTGGCTAGTGTCGTGGTCCATGGTTGCGATCTGTCGGTGGCCGCACTCGATCGCGCCGAAGGGCTGGATCGAAAGTATGCGGTCGATCTTAATGCTGAACGCCTTCCTGAACCAGATGGTAGTCTCGATCTGGTGGTCGCTAGCGAGGTAATGGAGCATCTCATGGAGCCGAGTCGGGCGGTGGCTGAATTTTATCGAGTCCTCAAGCCTGGCGGTCATGTCTTGATCACGGTGCCGAATGTCGCCTTTTGGCGATTTCGGTTGGAGGCTTTGCGGGGAGGCGTCCCATCGGTGACGGCCGATGAGCGCCATCTGCATTCGTTCAACGCGGCCTTGCTGGCGGCGCTTGTGGTTCGTGGTGGATTTGATCCTGTGACCGTCGCCGGACTCCGGCAGCGCTATGAGTCGTTGGCTGCCATAGGTTTTACCTGGTTGTGCGATACGTTGCTTCTCATCGGGCGGAGATCCTAAGCTGATGAGTTATGAATTGACCAGATCAGGATTCGATTGTGTGATGCGGGAGTTTCGTCCTTCACGCTATGAGGTATTTGGGAGCGAGGATCCTCGTTTTACCAACCCGATGCATCATGCACTGAAATGCCGGGATCGGTTGTACGTCGCGTTGAGGAGCGGGCTGCGCTGGTTGCCGCAGGGGCCGCAGGCCATCGTGGATTTCGGTCCATTTCCCGGGAGCCTGCTGAGACTCTTGCGCCTGATAGAGCCCAGCAGGTCGGCCAGGCTGGTCGGTGCCGGTCTTATGGCCAGTCCTGAATTTGTCCAGTTGATGAAGCAGGATGTAGATGCAGACATTCTGACGGTCAATTTGGATCCGGCGGCGAAGCAGTTTGAGCAAAAGCACTATTCGACCGCCGTCCCAATGGGGGAGGGGACAACCAGGTTGGTATTCGCGCTGGAGATCATCGAACACCTGACCTCGCCCTTTCATTTATTGTCGGAAGCCCATCGTATTTTGCAGCCAGGGGGGGCCATCGTGATCACGACGCCGAATGTGACTCGCATCGGCAACGTGATGAAGCTTTTGGCTGGCCGGACGCTCAATGATCGCTTGGCTCCTCCCGGCTATGACAATCCGAATGATGAATGGCGTCCTCATGCCCGCGAATACGCGATGCATGAGCTGGCTGACATGCTCAGGAGTTCCGGATTTGAGATTTCCGAATCACGCCATTTCCTGGGTGAAGACACGCAGGATTGCCGGCAGACGGCACAGCAGCAGGCGATCGATTGGGCCAAGTGGCCCTTCTATGCAGTCCCGCATCTGCGGGGGAGTCTTCTGATCGTGGGACGGAAGCGATGAATCCGATCGTGGTCGCAGAACTGGCCGGGTCGGCCTCCTATGGCGGCGGTGAGCGCTATCTGGAATTGCTCTGCGAGCACCTCGACCCCTCACGCTTCCGGCCGATTTTGATTTGCCCGGAGTCTGGCTCGTTTGTCGGTCGTATGCAGTCTCGTGGGGTGGACGTGCGGGTGGTGCATTTGGAGCCGTTGTTGAACCTCTGTGCCCTGATGCGATTAGTACGAGTCCTTTCTCAAGAACGTGTGACCATTCTTCAAACGCACGGCGCACGGGCGAATTTTTATGGACGTGTGGCTGGTTGGCTGGCGGGGGTGCCGGTGGTCATTTCCACCGTGCATAATTCGATTACCGATTATAAGGGCAGTCGGCTGAAGCGTTGGACCTATTCAGCCGCTCTTCGGCTGACGTTGTCCTGGGTGAGCCGGATTATCTGTGTGTCCGATGCCATCCGGCGCGATGTGGTCCAAGACGATCCGGCGGCAGCTAGTCTGGCGGAGACGGTCCACAATGGTGTCGACCGCCTGATGTTTCAGAAACCGGTCGATCGAACCAGGATACGACGTGAGTTCGGCCTCACCGATGGGCCCCTGCTGATTACGGTCGCCCGGCTGACGGAACAGAAAGGACACTGTGACTTGATTGAAGCGCTGGCTCTGCTCCGGAAGCAATGGCCGCAATTGCAATGTGTGTGCGTGGGGGACGGTGAATTGAGGCAGCCGCTGGAAGCGCTGGCCGCTGCTCGTGGCCTGTCCTCAATGTGCCGGTTTGTCGGGTCGCGCGACGATGTGATGGAGTTCTATGCAGCGGCGGATATGGTCGCACTGCCTTCGCATTCTGAGGGGTTCCCGTTTGTCATTCTCGAAGCGTTGGCCATGGGGAAGCCGGTGATTGCGACGAGGGTAAATGGGGTGCCTGAAGTGATCGATCACATGAAGACGGGCCTCTTGATAAATGCTCGTGACGTGGGTGGATTGGCTCGTGCGATTGAATCTCTCTTGGAACATCCTGAACGGGCAATGCAGTTGGGGATTGCCGGGCGTGCGGTGGTGCAGGCGCGGTTTACGGTCGACCGGATGGTCGAGAAGACGGTGGGGGTGTTTGATACGGCGCTACGGGGAGAAGGATTCGACGCACCCTCATGGAGCAGGAAGGTCGCATGAGCCTCGCGGTGCCGCTGGAGATGGAAGCTGTGGTGTGCCCCTGCGGGGGCGGCGGGAGTCCGTCTGAGGTGTTTCAGACCTCGACAAGACGGTATGTCGCCTGTCCGGCGTGCGGCCTGGTGTTTCTGAGTCCTCGTCCCGCTTCCTCTTTAGTGGAGGAATATTATCGGGAGAGTTATGACGGGTCCTACGGCGCTGCGGAAAGTTCCGCCGATCGGCAGCCGGTGTTTGCCAGCGTTCTGGCGCATTTGCTGGAGTGGCGAAAGCCGCCGGGACGGCTGCTGGATATCGGCTGCGGCGATGGCGCGTTCCTGATGCTCTGTCGCGAGGCGGGGTGGGACTGCACCGGTGTCGAAGTGTCCCAAGGAGCCGCCGAGCGAGCCAGGGGGAAAGGGTTACGAGTCCTGTCGCCGGCAGAACTTGGTCAAACCGCGGAGGGCCAATTCGATGTGGTGACCCTCGTCAATGTTCTGGAAACGGTGACTGATCCTGCGGCCATCGTGAGAGCTATGACGAACCAGGTCAAACCTCAAGGGGTTATAGCAGTGCGAGTGTCGAATGGGCTGTTTCATCAGCGAATGCGAACGCCTGTCCGTTGGTGTGGAGCCCAGTACGACCAGGCCTTTCATTTATTCAGCTATTCGCCTGATGCGTTACGGATACTCATGGAGGCACATGGATTCGAGGTAGTTTCCATGCGCAATTCCGCTCCAAGTCGGGGGCCGGTCACGAGCGCCAATTCCTGGGGGCGCCGGCTGAAGTGGAGGCTCGTTGGAGGGGGATTGTCGATGGTGGCAGCCCTGGCCTATAGGCTGAGCGCCGGGCGTCTGGTTTGGGCACCTTCGTTTGAATTGATCGCCCGGCGCGTAGATGGTGTTTCGTGAATTCACGCACCTGTGAGGTAGAGAGGAATCTGTGGCCGCTCGCGGCGCACTGGCTGGGTGCTGGCCGTCCGGTCTGGGCGACGTTGCTTGCACTGATCGCACGACGGAAGGATGGACACTCGTGAGCGCGATCAGCTGGCAGAGCCGCCGCCGGTGGAAGCGGCGGGTCGGATTTTGGGGCAGCGTGTTGATTGTGTGTCTATTGGGCGCAGTGGCGGCGCTCGGCGTTCGCTCGTTGCTGACGTCAGTCGGATCGGCCAAACATACGCGGTATGAGCCGGTCGATGTGCCGCCGCAAACCGTTTCGCCCAGGCATGAGCGGGAGCGGGAGGAATTAGAGCGGCGCGAGCGGACGGTGACCGAAGGGAAAGACAAGTAACCAGATGTGTGGAATCGCCGGCATAATCGGTTCGAGTGAGGAGGCCATGGTCTCCCGGATGCTTCGGCGGCTGGTCCATCGGGGGCCGGACGAACAGGGGATCCATCGGGAGAGCGGAGTCACGCTCGGGGCTCGCCGTTTGTGCGTGATCGATCCTGCCGGAGGGCAGCAACCGGTGCAGAACGAGAATGGTTCGGTCCGGGCGGTGCTGAACGGAGAAATCTACAACTATCGAGCCTTGCGTCAGGACCTCATTGAACGCGGTCACCGGTTTACCTCTCGCTGTGACACCGAAGTGCTGGTGCATCTCTATGAACAGGAGGGGATCGACGGTCTTTTGCGCCTCAGAGGGATGTTTGCCTTCGCGATTTGGGATCGGGAGCGGCAGGAGGCGCTGTTGGTCCGGGATCGCTTGGGAATTAAGCCGCTCTACTATGCCACTCGTCCCGGAGCGGGATCGACCGGCACCGACGTGCTGTTTTCGTCCGAGTTGCCATCCTTGTTGGAAGCGTTGCCCGATGCGCGTATCCGTCCGCAAGCCATCGCCGACTATCTGACCTCCCTGTACGTTCCCGGACCTGACACGATCTACGAAGGCGTCTATCAACTCAGGCCCGGCGAAGCCTTACGAGTCGAGCAGGGGCGGGTCGAGGTCTTCCGCTACTATCGACCAGAGCAATCATTGTCATCGCTTCAGTGGACGACTGTTGAAGAGGCGAAGGAACAGTTTGTCGAGATCTTCCGCGACAGGGTTCACGCACATCTGGTGAGCGATGTGCCGGTGGGATTGTTTCTGTCCGGGGGGGTGGATTCGGCAGCCGTGCTGGCCATGATGCAGGAGCGCGGGCCGGTCAAGACCTTTACGATCGGCTATGGGCATCCCGAGGATCAGTCTTACAATGAGCTGGCCAACGCCCGGCTCCTCGCGACACATTTTGGAACCGATCACACCGAAGCCATCTTACAACCTGATATCCGCGGGCTTCTCCCGCGAGTGGTAGAGGGAATGGGGGAGCCGTTTGCGGACTCATCGGCGATTCCGACCTATCTGGTGTCTGAAGTGGCGCGCCGGTCTGTCACCGTGGCGTTGTCCGGCATTGGCGGCGATGAGCTCTTTGGCGGCTATCCCCGGTATCTTGGTATCCGCCTTGCGTCTTACTATCAGACGCTTCCTCGCGCGGTGCGTTCGTGGCTGGCTTCCACTGGCGCATGGGCTTGTCGTGAAAGTGGCACAGGTCGTGACCACATGGGGCGATTGAAGCGATTTGTGGAGCATGGCCATCGCTCATTGGCCGAGCAATATCGCTGGTGGACGACGTTCGTTCCAGCCGAATGGGAGACCGGCATCTGGAGCGGGGCGATGAGAGACATCTTGCCCCACGGGTTTTCTCCGAGCCAGCCCTCGCCGCTCTTTGACCAATGGCCATCAGGTAACCCGGTTGATCGCGCGATGGGTCTCGATTTGCAGACCTATCTTCCCGATGATCTTCTGCGTATGGGCGACCGGATGAGTATGGCGCATTCGCTTGAACTCCGTGTCCCATTTTGCGACCACCAGCTCTTGGCCTCTGCGCTGCGAGTGTCACCATCGCTGCGACTGTCGGGCTGGCAACTGAAGGGATTCATGCGATCCGCCTTGCGCGGGCTTGTGCCTGAGGCGATCCTTAGCGCTCCTAAGCAGGGGTTCATGATTCCGTTGGCTCGCTGGTTGCGTGAAGATCTGCGTGAGATGGCGCAGGACCTGTTGTCGGAGACCGCCGTCCGACGCCGGGGTTATGTCGCTCCTGAGTATGTTCGGTGGCTGATGGCAGAACATCAGAGCGGGCGAAGAAATTTCGCGGATCAACTCTATGCCTTGATGGTGTTGGAGCTGTGGCATGAACGAGCCGCTCAGCCGGCCTCTGAACCGGCTGTGGCCGTGGAGGCCTTGTGAAGGTTCTGCTCTTAGCGGAAGTCTCGGCCGAACGGGTCATCGGTGGTGCGGAACGCGTCTTGCGGCAGCAGGCCGTCGGTCTTATAGCAGCGGGGCATCAGGTGGATCTCCTCACGCGGGCAATGGATGAGACTGTGTCGATGCAGGTCGCGATCAGCGGCGCGAAGGAGTGGCGGTTTCCTGTATCGAAGAAGAGTGAGTGGAGTTTTGTACGATCGACGGTGCGGGGGGCCCTGTCCGTGCTCGATCGTTTGACCGGGAGGTCCTCCTATGACATGGCGATTATCCATCAAGCCCTCACAGGTTTTGGTCCCCTGTATTTCAGGCGGAAGGCGGCGGCCGAGTGGCTGTATGTTTGCCACTCCCTCGCGCATGAGGAGTATCTCACGCGGACCGCAGCAGCCACCTCGTGGGTATCGACGCTGCGCCGGCGTGTCAATGCCTGGGCGCGCCGCGGCATTGAGTGGCTGGTGATGTGGCGGTGTCATCGGATTGTCGTCCTGAGTGAGTTCATGCTGCAGCGGGTGATGGCGACGCATGGGATCGCGCCCGAGCGGATTGTGCTGATACCGGGGGCGGCAGATCCTGGTCTGTTTCGTCCGCTTGGCAATCGACGAGGGCTGCGCCGAACGTTGGGGATACCGGAGGATAGGACGATTCTCTTCACCGTCCGTAATCTGGTTCCACGGATGGGGTTGGAGATGTTGCTGGATGCCATCGCCTCCTTCGGGAAGAACGGCCATCGTTGTCTATTGGTCATCGGAGGAGAGGGACCGTTGCGGGCTCATTTAGAGGCGGGGATTCGAGCGCGACAGTTGGAACAGGTCGTTCGGCTGGTTGGGTTTATTCCCGAGGAGCAGCTCGTGGCGTACTACCAGGCCGCTGACCTGGTCTTGATGCCGACGGCTCAACTCGAAGGATTCGGGCTCGTGACGGTGGAGGCCTTGGCCTGTGGGACGCCGGTCGTGGGTACACCGGTCGGCGCGATTCCCGAAGTGTTGCGGCAGATCGACCCCATCTTGATCTCAAACGGGATGGATAGTCGTTCCTTTGCCGACACGCTGGGGCGAGTCCTCAGCCGCATTGAGGAGCCGGTGGAGCGGGAGCGGTTGTCGAGGAAAGGCCGCAGTCTGGTTGAGCACCGGTATAACTGGGTGCAGCATTGTGCGGCTCTGATCCGGCTTTCCGCAAAGCCGGTGTCGGAGCGAAAGGCGGCCTAGGGATTTCCATGGCAGCGCGTACGGTCATTCATATTATTACCAGGCTGGATCGGGGAGGCTCGGCACAAAACACCATGTTGACTGTGTTAGGGCATGACCGGACGCAGTATGAGCCGGTGGTGATCGTCGGCCATCCAGGGTCATGGGATGCCCAAGGCGGCATGGCGGCCACAGAGGAACAGTGTCGTCGTCTGGAGAAAGAAGGAATCTCCTGCATCATCATGCCATCGCTCGTTCGCCAGATCAGCCTCTGGAAGGATTTCTGCGCTCTATGGATATTGATCGGTATCCTGCGGGCGAAACGTCCGGCGATCGTCCATACCCACACGTCGAAAGCCGGTGTCGTAGGACGAGTGGCTGCCTGGCTCGCGCGGGTTCCCGTGATCGTGCATACGCCTCATGGGCATGTGTTTTACGGACATTTCGGTCGCATGAAGTCCTGGTTGTTCCTGCAGATAGAGCGGGCATTGTGCCGCGTCACGAGCATGCTGGTGGCGTTGACGAGCGCGGAGCGAGATGACCATCTTGAGCGAGCGGTCGGCTGTGTCGACCGGTTTGCCGTGATTCCCAGCGGCATTGATGTGGAGCGGTTTCGCCGAGCGCGAGTTGAGGGCAGGCAGGTTCCCCGGGGGTTCAATTGTCCTACTGATGCGACCATTGTCGGATCGATCGGATGGTTGACGGATATCAAAGGCCATCGGGTGTTGGTCGAGGCCTTGGGCTATCTCAAAGACGAGTTTCCCGGACTCCATGCGGTGATTGTGGGAAGCGGCGGGCAACACCATGCCTTGCTCGCACAGGCTGACTCCTTGGGCGTCCGTGATCGCATTCATTTGGTCGGGCATCGAGACGATATCGAGCAGTGCCTGGCCGGGATGGACTGCTTTGTATTTCCCTCGTTGAACGAGGGAATGGGGCGCGCGTTGATCGAAGCGATGGCAGCAGAGCTTCCGGTGGTGGCCAGTCGGGTTGGCGGAATCCCCGCGATTGTTCGACATGAGGAGAACGGGTTACTGGTGGCGGCGGGGGATGGACGGGGGCTGAGCGAAGCGCTGCGTCGCATCCTGGGCGATCCACAGCTGGCCGATAGGCTCGGCCGGAACGCCTCGCGCACGATCGGGCAGGAGTTTGGAGTGAAGGCCATGGTTGATGCCGTTGAGTCGATATATCGGAGAGCCTTGCAGGCCCATGCATAAGCGCGGTTGGTACAGGACCGTGACGGTCGCCGCCTGGATCGGCCTTGCGCTGTCGGGGTTGATTTGGCCGTCGATGGTGTCGGCCGTGGAGCAGCGGGTGCCGCTTCGTGTCGCCATCCATGTCCATAGCACGGCCAGTACCGGGACCTTGAGCCTGGAGGCGTTGGCGGTCAGAGCTGAACAACAGGGGCTGGATGCGATCGTGCTCTCCGACAATTTCTCTTTGGAG
Source organism: uncultured Nitrospira sp. (assembly GCA_964641915.1). Lineage (GTDB taxonomy): Bacteria > Nitrospirota > Nitrospiria > Nitrospirales > Nitrospiraceae > Nitrospira_D. Next base: position 14,007 of record CAZXNN010000015.1, read on the forward strand.
TATGAGTATGGTCTTCAACCGCTTGCCGGATTGCTGAGAATGACCGTCAGTTTTCCATCGGTTCTGTCCTATGGAGTGGAGCGCTATCTTGAGGAGATCCACTCGGTGCAGGCGCGTCATCCCCAGCTAGTGATTGTGCCGGGAGTGGAGGTCGCGCCCTATTATTATTGGACCGGCTCCCTCCGGCGCGGCGATCTGACCATGCACGATGCGCAGCGCAATCTCCTGGTGCTGGGGTTGACGAAGGCGGAGGATTTTCGCGCGCTCCCGGCACGCGGGAATCCGTCGTCTTTTACGGTGGATGGAGCCAGTCTCGTGAATGCCGCGCCCCTCCTCTTGGCCGTTCCCGCGCTGTTCTTATGGAAGCCGATCGGTGGGGCGCGTCGAACGGTCGCCGCCTGCTGCCTGGCGTTGGCCGTGGCCACGCTGGTGAATGCCTGGCCGCTGGGAACGCCGCCGTTCAGTTCATACGAATCGCAGTTGGGCTATCGACCCTATCAGGCATTAGTGGAGGTTGCGAATCAACGCGGTGCGGTTGTGCTGTGGTCGATGACGGAGGCGCGCGATCTTCAATCGCATGCCTTTGGTCCGTTGGGAACTGTGACCGTGAGGACCGATGCCCATCCGGAAGCATTGGCCTTGACCAGCGGGTATGCCGGGTTCGGCGGCCTCTATCAGGATACGAGGACCATCACGGCGGCGGGCGGATTGTGGGACCAGCTCATTCAGGCGCATAGGGGGACGGCACTGTCTGTTGTGCCGTCGATGATCGGGGAGATTGCCTTTCACAGCTTGGCTGATAAAGGAAAGGACCTCGACCGTGTGGTGACGACGGTCTTTGCTACGGATCGATCGGTTGCCGCGGTGTTAGACGCGATCAAATCTGGTCATGCCTACGCGGTCGCCGAAGGGGATCATCGGGTAATGTTGACATTGGATGAATTCACCTTGCGATGCGACTGCGATCAGGCGGCTGCCGGTATCGGCGAGCGCGTCGCGCTCCCGTCCGGTGCACATGTGGTCGCGACGGTCCGGCTTTCAGCGCGAGACGGCCAGGCACATCCGGTCACTCTGCGTCTGATCCGGTCGGGAGAGATTGTCGGGATGACGAAGGCCGAGACTCCCGTGCATTACCAATTGGCAGATGCGACGCCAGTACCGGAACGCGGCGCGTATTACCGTGTGGAAGTCGTCGGTCAGAGCGGCGAGTTGTTGACCAATCCGATTTATGCGGAACCGATGAAGAATATGAAAGCCGTCAGCTGTCAGCCCTCAGCTGTTAGCTTATGTAACTTCGATCGGAAACTGATCGCTGAAAGCTGAGAGCTGTCTGCTATGCGTGTGACGATTCATCAACCGCAGTTTCTGCCCTGGCTGGGGTATCTCGATAAGATCGATCGAGCCGATCTGTTTATCGTGTTGGACACGGTGCAGTTCAAGAAGAACGAGTGGCAGAACCGGAATCGCATTAGAACGGCGGACGGGTGGCAGTGGTTGACGGTCCCGGTGCTGCATCACTTCGGCCAACGCGTGCGGGAGGTGCTGATCAATCCGACGGCGGTCTGGCGGGAACAACATCTGCGGGCGCTCGAGATGCACTATGCGCGGGCCCCGTTCCGTGACCGGTATCTGCCGGAGTTGCGGGCGCTCTACGCGCAGCCCTGGACGAAGTTGTCCGATTTGAATCTGACGGTGATCCGGTGGCTGTTGCAGGCCTATGGCATCACGACCCCGTTGTGCTCGGCTTCCGAAATGGTTGCCCGCGAAGAGCCGACCGATCGCCTGATCGATCTCTGCCGGGCTGTCGGCGCGACGCAGTATCTCGCGGGACCCGGGGCGGAAGGGTATATGGATAAGCCTCGGTTTGAAGCGGCAGGTGTGGAATTGGAGATTCAGGAGCTTCACCATCCGTTGTATCGACAGGTCTATGAACCGTTCGAGCCGAATTTATCGGCGATCGATCTGTTGTTGTGTGCGGGCCCTGACGCATTGAACCGGTTGCGCAGCCGCAGGGATGGGCACGACCGGGCGGCAGTGTCATTGCGATGATGACGAGGAGGCAGCTATGACATTCGACGGGACAGAGGCCATGCGAATTCTGGCGATCGGCGCGCATCCGGACGACATCGAGGCGGGGTGCGGAGGGGCCTTGGTCAAGTACGCGCAAAATGGCCATCGCGTGTTCCTGATGGTAATGACGGAAGGAGAACAGGGCGGCGCCGGCGAGATTCGAAAGTTCGAGCAGGAACAGGCGGCCAAGCGGCTGCGTGCGGAGCGGATCTACTGGGGCGGGTACCAGGATACCGCTGTGCCGATGGGGCGGGAGTTGATTCAGTCCATCGAGTCGGTGGTAAGGGACGTCGATCCGCATTTTATCTTCGTGCATTATCACGACGATACGCACCAGGATCATCGGCATCTGGCCATGGCGGCGATGTCGGCAACGCGCTACACGAAGAACGTTTTGTTCTACGAAGGTCCAACGACACAAAACTTTGCGCCCACGGTCTTTGTCGACATCGATCAGGTACTCGACGAAAAGATTGCCGCCATCGAGGCCCATGCGTCGCAGGTCAGGAAGACGAACATTGAAGCCCTGAGTATCGTGGACGTGATCCGGTCGTCGGCGCATTTTCGCGGTATTCAGGGTCGGGTGAAAAACGCAGAAGGGTTTCTTCCCTTGCGATTGTTTATTAACATTGGAACATGATGACGAGTACGACCATGATTCCGCACTCCCGTCCGTCGATCGACCAGCAGGAGATCCGTGCCGTCACCGAGGTGTTGCAGTCCGGCCATCTCGCGCAAGGTGCGGTCGTCAAGCGGTTTGAACGGGGGATGGCAGCTTATTTGGGGCTGACCGGCGGCGTCGCGGTCAATTCGGGCACGATGGCGCTGGAAGTGGCCCTGCGTGTGTTGGGGATAGGCCCTGGCGACGAGGTGATTCTGCCCAGCTATGTCTGTGCGGCGCCGTGGCAGGCCGTTCAGCGTGTGGGAGCCCAGGCGCGCCTGGTCGATATTGAACCGGAGACGTTTCAGATCGATGTCGATCTAGTCCGTGCGGTGATCACCCCCAAGACCCGCGCGATCATTGTGCCGCATCTGTTTGGGTTGCCTGCCGACCTGACCGCGCTTGCACGATTGGGGGTCCCGCTCATTGAGGACTGTGCACAGACCTTGGGGGCGACGGAACAGGGGCGGGCGGTCGGGTCAGTGGGTACGCTCACGGTCTGTTCCTTCTATGCGAACAAGTTGTTGTGTGCGGGCGAAGGCGGTATGGTGCTGTCGCCTGATCCGGAGTTGCTTGAGCGAGCTCGGGCCCTTCGCGAGTATGACGGCGCACCGTCGCTGAATCCTCAGGCGACGAATCTCAAGATGACCGATGTGCAAGCGGCCATCGGGTTGGCGCAATTGAATCGACTTCCGGAACTCCTGGAGCGGCGTGTGAGCCTGGCCAGAAGCTATCGCGAGGCGCTGGCCGGAACGTCCGCAACTGTGCCGGCGGTGCCGGCTGGCCGGTCGCATGTCTATTATCGGTTCGTGGTGCGAATATCCAGGCGGGGAGTAGGCTCGGATGAGTTGAACAACTGCATTGGGAGATTGGAGCGTGCCGGCGTGCAATGCCGGAAACCGGTGTTTCGGTCATTGCATCGCTATCTCGGCTTTGAAGGGTTTCCTGCCAGCGAGGCGTCGGAAGGCAACGCGCTCTCTATTCCGCTGTATCCCGGTTTGGCGGACGGAGAAGTTGCTCAGATCATCATGGCGATGAGGGATGAATGGCGACGCGAGTAATTGAAAACGATCTGTCGATGGCCGAGAGCCCTCGTGCCTGGAAGTGGCTGACGCCTGCAATGGCCGTGGCGGTCATCGGGGTGCTCGCGCTGGCAGTGCCTGCGGTGCGCGACCAGTTTCAACTGGAGGGGTTGCGCTGGTTGTATGTGCTCCTGTTTGCATTTCTCGGGAGTTGTGCCCTCACTCCGGTGATGGTGCAGATCAGTCACCACTGGAACCTTGTCGACATTCCGACGGAGCGTAAGATTCATGTGCAGCCGACGCCCCGGCTCGGTGGCGTAGCGGTCTATGCGGGTTTTGTCGGGTCCGTGCTGATGAATTCGATCCTGCCTGATTGGATGACGGCGATTGTGGTGGCAGGCTCATTGCTGCTGATCGTCGGAGTGATCGACGATATCCGGGAATTGCCGGCCTCATTGAAACTCGTGGCGCAGCTGGTGGCGGCAGGCATTGTCATCGCCTCGGGGAAAGTTCTCACGCTCTTTCCTGCAGGTGGGATTGGTGAAGCGGCGAATGTGCTGTTGACTCTACTGTGGATTGTCGGGATTACGAACGCTTTTAACTTCTTCGACGGCATGGACGGTCTGGCCAGCGGTCTCGCCATTCTGATGGCGGGTTTCATGGGGATGGTGGCGTTTGAGACCGACCAGCCAGGGCTAGGGTGGTTGGCGATGGCCGTCATCGGCGCCTGTGCCGGATTCTTCCCGTACAATTTCCGTGGCGCTCAGCCAGCAAAGATATTTCTTGGGGATGGCGGGTCGACCTTCCTCGGATTCACGCTCGCCTGTCTCGCGGTCAAAGGCAACTGGGCCAACCATAGTCCCATCGTATCGTTCAGCAATCCGCTGCTGATTTTCGGCGTGCTCATCTATGACATGATCCATATTACCGTGGAGCGTGTGGTCACTGGGAAAGTGCATTCCGTGAAAGAGTGGCTGGACTATGTGGGGAAAGATCATCTGCATCACCGGTTAGAGCGCGCGTTAGGATCCAGGCAGGCCAGCGTCGCCATGATTTTCATGCTCACGATTTGCCTTGGCCTTTCCGCTATGGCGCTCCGCCATGCCGGCCTTAAAGAGGCCGTCTTGCTGCTGGTGCAAGCCGGGCTTATTGTTGGCATGGTAACCATCCTTGAATTGAGCGGCCGTCGCCGCTAGGGCTTGCACTCTTGCTCCGTTCCCGCTAGAAGATCCCTCCATGGTTCCCACCGTTGAATGGAAAAATGGCGTCGTGCGCTTGCTCGATCAGAGCCGGTTGCCCGAGCATGTCGAATTTCTCGACTGCCGGGACTATCGGGCTGTAGCCGATGCGATCCGCGAATTGAAAGTCCGTGGGGCCCCTGCGATCGGAGTGACGGCAGCGCTGGGTGTGGCGCTGGGTGCGCAGGCGGTCTCAGCGACGGAGTTCCCCGCGTTTGCCCAGGCGCTTTTGCCGATCTGCGATCATCTGGCCGCCACCAGGCCGACGGCCGTCAATCTGTTCTGGGCGATCGATCGCATGAAAAAGACCCTCGTTTCCTTGAGCACGCAGACGGTGACCGCGGTGAAAGCCGCCCTACTGGCTGAAGCCCAAGCCATTCTGGAAGAAGACATCGCCTTGTGCAAAGCGATGGGGAAGCATGGCGCGGAGTTGATCGCGAACGGGCAGACGGTCCTGACTCATTGCAACGCCGGCGCGCTGGCGACGGCGGGATATGGCACCGCCCTCGGTGTCATCCGCGCGGCATGGGAGCAGGGCAAGAAGATTCAGGTCATTGCGGATGAAACGCGGCCGGTCTTACAAGGCGCCCGCCTCACGGCCTGGGAGCTGATGCAAGACAAGATACCGGTGACGCTCATTACCGACAATATGGCCGGGTCCCTGATGCGCCAGGGAAAAATTCAGCTGTGTGTCGTCGGCGCCGATCGTATCGCGGCCAATGGCGATGTGGCGAATAAGATCGGGACCTATTCCGTGGCGGTGCTCGCCAAGGCCCACGGCATTCCGTTCTACGTCGCTGCGCCGTACTCAACCATCGATCTGAAGACCAAGACCGGCGCAGACATTCCCATCGAGCAGCGTACTTCTTTGGAAGTCACTACCATCCACGGCAGCCATCCGATCGCGCCGGCCGGCGTGGCGGTCTATAATCCCGCCTTCGATGTGACGCCGGCCGAACTGATCACCGGCATCATCACCGAACGCGGTGTCTTCAAGCCGGGTGAACTCGCTGGCCAGTTTTGTCATAGTTAGGATAACTGGAAGAGGGAAGGCCTTTTCGCTCCGGCAGGTTAAAAAAATCAGTCCGTGCAACAGAATTTGCTATACTCTCATCAATTGCTGATGCGGGGAGGGTGGTATGAGTCGAATTATGCTGGAGATTCCCGATGACACCTTGCTGGCCTTGAAGTTGTCGCCTGAAGGAATGGGAGAGGCCTTGCGCATGGCTGGCGCCGTCAAGCTGTTCGAGCTGGGGCAATTGTCTTCAGGGGCCGCCGCCCAACTGGCTGGCGTTCCGCGGACGGTCTTTCTCAGCAAGCTGGCCGAGTATGGCGTGGACACCTTCCGTTTGAATGAGGAACAGCTCCGGAAAGAGCCGCGCCTTGCCTGAAGTCGTCTGCGACACATCGACGCTTCAATATCTCCATCAACTCGGACTTCTCCATATCCTGCCTGCTCTGGCCGGGCATATCGTCATCCCTCCTGCTGTGTTACATGAAATTGAAGAGGGACAATCGTGCGGCATCGACTTGCCTGAGGTAAACATGCTTGCATGGCTGGTCGTTCGCTCCCCTGCCGCCATCACCATGCTGCCGTTCGAGCACGACTTGGGCCCCGGTGAAACGGAGGTGCTCATGCTGGCTGGTGAAATCGGCGACGTTGTGGCCGTGCTCGACGACGGGTTAGCCAGGCGGGAAGCTGAGAGACGAGGGATTCCAGTGATAGGCACCCTGGGGTTGCTCGTGAATGCCAAGCGCGCCGGGCTGGTGTCCAGCGTCAAGGAACAGATCGATCGGCTCCAGGAAAAGCGGTTTCGTGTGTCGCCGCTGACGCGGGCAGCGGTGCTGAAGCTGGCGGAAGAAGAGGGATGAGCCTGTTTACGATAAACGCGCGATCGGATTTCCGGTGAGTCAGGCAACTCAAGTGATATTCCCAGAGCATAAACGGTGTCACCGAACGCGGTGTGTTCAAGCCGGGGGAGTTGGCGAAGCAGTTTCGGTCATAGCCCGTTCCCCCATCGTCCGTGCTGCATCGTCTCCATGGCCATCGTCATCGCCGCATGGCGATTTTCCACACCGAGTCGGCCATAGACTCGCTCCAAATGTTTTTGTACCGTCCGTGGACTGATGCCGAGGATTGTGCCGATCTCCGGGTTCGTCTTGCCCTGCGCGATCCAGCGCAGAATCTCCGTTTCCCGCGGACTCAAGCCGAACTGATCCAACGCAGCTTCAGAAGGAATAGTTTGAGACTCATCCATGATGAGGAAACGGAAGTGTCCCTGTCGTACGAGGCGGATGGTCAGAGTTCCATCTGCCTCTGAGCGTACAAGCGGGCGGACCGCCTGCGGCAATTCAGATGGAGAAGCCAGTTTCTTTTCCTGAGCGTTGAGCCAGTCGGTGATCGTGGGATGAAGGCGGTCTCGGGTCCGATACGCGGTCAGGTGGTAGGACAACAGCAATCGCTCTGCGCGGGGCGACGCCCAGGAGATCGTTGAGCGCGATGACAGGCAGACGACGGCTGAATCAAGACTGTCCAACACGTCATGGAGAGATGCGGTGTCATGCTGCATGCGGGTGACAGCCTGAGCGTTGTCGAAGGCCTGCACGATGTGTGGATGGAGTTCTGTCAACATGCGCCGATCACGCTCCGTGTAGTCTTTGCCGCTCCGGTGTATCCCAATTCCGATCAGACCGTCTTGGGCCAACGTAATGCCAAAAGCAATGCCGTAAGGAACGCCTTTAGGGCGATAGTACTCGTTGAACAGGTCTGTGCGGCGAAACTGTCGATATGTCATGAAGTCAGAGATCTTGGTTACGTCTCCCTTGCCGGTGGACAGAAAGTGGACGACCGCAGGGTGTTGATGCTGGTAACGGCCAATGATGGCCGGTCCATCTCCCAGTGGAAAAGTTTCTGGGTAGAACGCGTAACCGGTCACGATCTTTTTGCTGGTGCTGATTTCGTTGTAGGCGTAGAGGTCGGCAGAGACGAGGGTGGCGATGCCTTTGACCAGCGCCTGCTTAAACGCATCGTGATCTCGCAGTTCGTACAGATCTCGGAGAAACTCGAAGAGCTGACGGGTATCGTGAGTCGTGAGATGTTCCATGAGGATTAGTCCGATCCGTCCGACGTGTTTGTCATTCGAGTCGCGTTGAGCGCCAGGCTGATGGCCGCGTGGCGATTTTCCACACCGAGCCGGCCGTAGATATGTTCGAGGTGTTTCTGCACAGTGCGCGGGCTAATGCCCAGGATCATGCCGATCTCGGGGTTGGTCTTGCCTTGCACGATCCATCCAAAAATTTCTGTCTCCCTTGCGCTCAATCCGAGTTGGGCGAGGTCCCGCGTCGTCTTTGGCTGGCTCTCATGCAGCATGAGCAGATACTGCGTTTCTTTGAGAGCCAAGCGAACGCGGAGCATGCCGGTCTTGCCTGCGATGGTCAGCGGGGCAAGGGGTGAGGCCACATCATCGGACGATTGTAGATGCATGACCTGGCTGCGCAGCCAGGCTCGAAGTGACGGGGGCAGCCGGTCCGATCCGCGGCGAGCTTTGAGGCCATAGCCAGATAGCAGTCGTTGTGCAGAGGGCGTCGAAAACCGGATGCGTCCTTCTGCTGTCACAGATAAGACAGCCTGGTGTCCTTCCTCCATGACCAGATCCAGCGCGGTGAGTTGATCCTGCATCTGTGTCACGGCGAGAGCGTTCTGGAGCCCTTGCAGCACATGCGGGCGAATGACCTTCCCCCAATTCCGTGGACACCTGGTTAAGCCACTGCCGTCCTCGCT
>CAZXNN010000016.1:0-22402 GCA_964641915.1 uncultured Nitrospira sp.
ATTTCAACGGCGTGAAGGGGAAACATGTCTTCCAAACGGAGACCAGTTTGAACCGGGGGAATTCCGGCGGCCCGCTCGTCGACAGTGAAGGGCATATGATCGGGGTCAATACGGCGATCGCCCGCGTGGCGCCTGACGGTATGCCCATCACCAGTATCAGCTTCTCGCTCAAATCTTCGGTCGCCAGACAGTGGCTGCGCGAGCTGGGTACGGTGGTATCAGGTCAGTTGCCGGTACCTTTCCCCTCAGGGCCAACGCGTGCGGCGACTGAGGCGTCGGCGGATCAGCCCCCGATGCAGCAGCCTATCCCGGCTCCTCGACCAGCCCCGAGTCAGACTCCGGCCCCCAAGATGCCCAGCCAGAAGAATCCGAGCCCGCCTGTCCAGCCGCTGGCAACTCCTCCCGCACCTCGTACCTATAACTTGGACGAATTAGTCAATGATCGAAGCAAGGCCGAGGCCGATCTGGATGGCATGATTGTGGAGATGCGCGGGCGTATGAAGGAACGGTAGGAGCGTTCGCGCTCAGGTGTTTCCTCATCGGAGCAAGCGGTGTAGGATGCGCCACCTGCATGCAGACTGATCATCCATCGCTCTTTCGAGTGCTGTTCATCGTCGGGGTTCTCCTGTGCCCCGCCGCGGATTCGGTCCTCGGCGCGGCGACGAGCGATCTCTCAAAGCAAGAATTGATAGGCCCGGTGAAGACGGCGGAGACGCGTCATTCACAACTCCGTACCATCCATCACTTCGATCATGCTGGGCGCCTGACGAAGGTTGAACTATTCCCCACGCAAGAAACCGATTCGGTTCAGTATCGTCTGTCCTACGACGCAGTCGGTCGGGTGACGGAAGAGCAGACGATCAAGCCTGACGGCCATGTCCTGTACAAGAAGTTCTACCGTTATGGGTTTGACGAGCAGGGCCGGCAAGTTGCCATGATTGCGGCGACCGACGACGGGCAGCTCGCTCACGCCGAATTCGACCTGTATGACGAACGCGGCGTCCTCACAGAAGATCTCGCGTTCACCGGGAACGGAACCGTTGAGAAATCGCTGTACGACATCAGGGAAAAGCTGGTCTATCTTGCCCGATATTTTCAGGGGAGACTGGTGCTGGAATCCGCGCATCATCACGGGCCATTAGGGCGGTTGAAGGAAAGCCGGTTCTATTCAGGAGACGGGACGTTGATGCGGAAAGATGTCTATCGATATAACGACGCCGGTCGGCGGACCGAGCAACAGAGTGAGTTCTTTCGGAGTACGCATCTCCGCAAGTCCGTGGTGACGTATGAGTTCGATGCAGCGGGAAATTGGACGAAGGAAACGATTCAGCGGTGGACTGAGAAACATGGAACGCTCGTGCTCCTGGAAACCGTGGTCAGCCGGGAGCGCCAGATAACCTACCACAAACAGAATCGGGGAGAAACACAGATGCGCTCCTCCCCGATCTCACACCCACAAATTTCGATCTGCTAGCTGGTCACTGCTCCCTCTGAAGCCGATGAGACGTGTCGCGAGTATTTCCCCATGACTCCCGTCGTATATCGAGGCTTGGGATGTTTGACCTTCTTGAGGCGCGCTTTAATTTCTTTATCCGTGAGCACCACATCCAGTCGTCGTTTGGCGATGTCGAACGTAATCGTATCGCCGTTTTTCACCGCACCTATCGGACCACCCTTGATCGCTTCGGGCGCCACATGTCCGGCCATCAGGCCGTGCGTCGCGCCGGAGAAGCGTCCGTCGGTGAGCAGGGCGACGGAATCTCCGAGCCCGGCTCCCACGATGGCCGCCGTTACCCCTAGCATTTCGCGCATGCCCGGTCCGCCTGACGGGCCTTCATAGCGGATCACGACCACATCGCCGGCTTTGATTTTTCCTGCTTTGACGGAGGCGAAGGCGTCCTCTTCCCGCTCAAACACCTTCGCCGGACCTTGGAACTTCATGATCGAGTGGCCGGCGACTTTCACCACGCAGCCTTCCGGTGCCAGGTTGCCCTTCAGAATGACCAACCCGCCGGTGGGCTTGATCGGGTTCGAGAGCGGCCGCAACACCTGCTGCCCGGCTGTTTCCTTCGCATCGGCGGCTTCTTCGCCGATGGTGCGGCCGGACACGGTCGGCTGATTCGGATGCAAGATGCCGGCATCCAGCAGCCGCTTCGCGACGAGGGTCGTTCCGCCTGCCGCAAAGAGGTCTGATGCGGTAAAGCGCCCACCCGGCTTGAGGTCTGCGAGGAGCGGAACTTTCCGATTCAGCTTGTCGAAATCGTCGATGGTCAATTTCACGCCCATCTCACGGGCGACTGCCAGCAAGTGGAGCACGGCATTGGTCGATCCGCCGGTCGTCGCCACAGCGGCGATCGCATTCTCCAGCGACTTGCGCGTAATGATCTGCTTGGGACGAAGATCCTTCTTCAGGAGCTCCATCACCATCTTGCCGCTTTCCAAGGCGACATCGTCTTTGTGTTGATCCATGGCCGGCACGCCGTTGCGGCCCATGGCCGACATCCCCAGGAACTCAAATGCGATCGCCATCGTGTTGGCTGTGAACTGGCCGCCGCAGGCGCCGGGCCCTGGACAGGCATGGTCTTCGAGATCTTTCAGTTCGGCGTTCGTCATCTTGCCTGACGCGTGTTTTCCGACTGCCTCAAACACGTCCTGAATGGTCACATCATGCCCTTGGAAGTGGCCCGGCATGATCGACCCGCCGTATAGCATCAATGATGGGACGTTCAATCGTGCGAGCGCCATCACGGTGCCGGGGATGGTCTTGTCGCAACCGGACAGAGCGACGACCGCGTCGAACAGGTGGCCGCGGGCTACCAGTTCAATCGAATCTGCGATAACCTCGCGACTGATCAGCGAGGCTTTCATCCCTTCGGTGCCCATCGAAATGCCGTCGGAGACGGCAATCGTGTTGTACTCGATCGGCGTCCCACCGGCGGCGCGGATTCCGGCCTTGACCCGTTCCGACAGCCGCCGGAGGTGAAAATTGCAGGGCATGACCTCAATCCAGGTATTGGCGACCCCCACGATCGGCTTGGACAGATCTTCGTCGGTGAACCCGACGGCTTTGAGCATGGCCCGTGCCGGCGCCCGGCCTGGACCAACGAGGAGGTCGTGACTCTTCATCTTCAATTCTTTGGGCATGGTCCGATTACTTTCCTTTCTTTCCCTCTTTCTTCATCCCGTCTTTCTTGTCCTTGGCTTCCGTCCCGATCACCTCTCCGGTCGCCGCATCGATGCAGACTTCCGTGACTTTCCCGTCCGCTCCGAGCACTTCCACCTCCCAGGTGGTTTTGCCGTGCTTCTTTTCAAGCTCCGCTTCGACGACGGTGCCGGGGACTTTCTCTACGGCGGTTTTCGCCGCCTGCTCGATCGTAATCTTGGCGTCTTTGGCCAGGGTGGCGAGATCGCCTTCTTCGCCTTTTTTCTTGTCACTCCAGGCGGGAGTCCCGAGTGCGAACACTGTTCCAATTGCGAGCGTGAGGATAAGCGTGAGAGATTTCATGGGCCACCCCTTTTGCTACACAGGTTATTGCGCTGACATGTTGCCGGGAGCTGAGGGAGTTCCGGTGCCTTTGTGCGGGTTAGCTCCGCCGTGTGGATTGGCCGCGCCGCCGCCATGTGGGGTGCCATGCCCTTTGCCGGCGCTCTTGTGCTCTTGCATCACCTTATCGTGTTCGGCCTTTTCCTTGGCGCGCTGTTCGGGGGTCAAGAGGCCCAGGACTTCGCGCTTGGTCTTGATGGAGGTGAGGCGCAGCCCGGCCTGCATATCTTCGCTTTGTTTCAGTTTGGCTTCGATGGCGGCGAGATCGGACTTCTCGTCGTCGGTCAGGGCCTTCAACTCGCGTTCTGCGACCTGAATATCCGCTTCCGCCTTGATCCGGGTCTTGTCCAGATTGAGCTGGATGTCCTTGAGCTTGGCGACCTGGTCGGCCGTGAGGCCGATGTCTTTTTCATGCTTGAGGAGATGGCGGATGAGGTGGCCGGTGCTGCTGTGCATCATGCCGCCCATACCGTGTCCGCCCATGGCGCTGTGTCCGCCGCCGGTATGGCCTTCCTTGCCGTATCCTTCGGCCCAGACACCGGACGTGCCCAGAGTCAGACTCACCACGGCTGCGAGAGTCAGGGTCATGATTGCTGCACGGGATCGTTGCATGTGTCCTCCTTCGGTTAAACCCGCCTGTAATAACGATGAAGATTGCGCTATTGCTGTAACAGCCCGCCTTCTCCTTTGAGCCCGTTAAACAAGAATTGTACGGCCAGGGCGGCGAGCAACAGCCCCATGAGCCGCGCCATAATTTTCTCGGCCATCGGGGTCAGCCATTTGGCCCCTTTCGCCCCGAGTGCCAGGATAATGTAGCTTGCCAGACCGACTACCGCAAGGCAAGCGAGCAAGATGCCGCGCTGAGCCCACCCGGACGCCTGGGCATCCAGCAAAATGACCGTAGAAATGGCAGCAGGGCCCGCCAGCATGGGGATGGCCAGGGGGGTGATGGCGATATCATCTTTCCCGCTGGCTTCGGCGGTCTCCTCGGCGGTTTCCATGACCGGTGAACGCTGAGCGCGGAGCATGTCCAATGCCACCAGCAGCAACACTAACGCCCCGGCGACCTGTACCGCAGGCAGGGTAATGCCTAGCAAGTGAAACAGCGATTTGCCGATCAGTGCAAACCCGGCCAGCACTCCGACCATCACCAGGCAGGCGACGCGGGCCATGCGCAGGCGCTGTTGCATGGTATCGCGCGGCGTCATGGCAAGAAAGGCCGGCACCGTTGCGATCGGATCGACGATGACGAATAGAGAGCTGAAGGCCAGCAGGGCGTATTCGGCGAGGGGCATGCAGAGTCCTGTATCAGGAACAGTGGAAGAAGCTAGCTTCGTTGGGCGGCGGCCAGTAACTCCGCGCGGGGATCGCCCGTTCGCAAGTGACTCAGTTGTTCGTACAGCTTTTGTTCTCCCTCGGTCAAAGGGGACGGCAGGACAACCTGCAGGGTGAGGAACAGGTCGCCATGGCCTCCGGCCGCAGTCGGGAGCCCTTTCCCCTTCAAGCGTAGTTTGCCCTCGGCACGGCTGCCAGCGGGAATTTTCACGCGGACCGGCTCGGTCAATGTGGGGGCCATGACTTCGGCGCCGAGGGCGGCTTCCCATGGCCACACCGGCAGGTTGGCATGGAGATCACTGCCTTGCTGCCGAAAGACCTTGTCCGGCATGAGCGTGACGTGCAGGTAGAGATCGCCGCGACGGCCGCCGTTCATGCCCAGCTGGCCTTTCCCCGGCACGCGGACTCTCGTCCCGTTCTGGACGCCCGCAGGAATTTTGACCTCGATTGAATGGGACTCCATCCGGTGGCCTGATCCCAGACAAGCCTGGCAGGGCCGGTTCTTTACCGCGCCGCTTCCGCGGCAGGTGGAGCAGGGGGTCGGCTCCATGAGATTGATTCGTTTGGTCACACCGCTCAGGACTTCCCGAAGGGACAGATCAACTTCCGTTTCAAGATCTTCCCCGGATGCCGAAAATTCGTGCTGGCCGGCTGCTCGCCCGCGGCCGCCGAAGAGATTCTCAAAGATGTCGGAAAATCCCTCGCCGCTGAACGAGTGGGCCTGTCCGCGGCTTTGGGCTCCGGCGGCCTGGCGGGCTCGCTCGTAGGCCTCGGCCTGCTCCCACTGGGCGCCGTGCTGATCGTACTTTTTGCGTTTGTCCGGGTCGGAGAGGACTTCATGCGCCTCATTCATCTCTTTGAATTTCTTCTCCATCTCGGCCTTCTTGGCGCCGCTGTGCATGTCGGGATGGAACTGGCGGGCGAGACGGCGATAGGCCTTCTTGATCTCATCGGCCGAAGCCGTGCGCGGGATGCCGAGAACTTGATAGTAGTCGCGACCAGAATTTGCCATGGTCCAGTGCTTTCGTGTCGAGTGTTCTGGAAGGGAAGATAATTCTGCAGCTTACGGGGTCAATCCCCTCTTTGCAAGAGAGGAACTGGCTGATGCGGCTCTGGCCGACAAGGATCGCGTTCAGATCCGGGCTTCTTTGAGGGGACCGAATTCAGAGCCGTATGATGAGAGGAGGACTCAGGGAAGAACTCAGGACCGTGTCGCCGTGCAGGACCAGTCAACGGTGCATGGATCGAGACGCTAAGGGATTTGATGAAGCAAAGGCGTAATCACGATATTACGGAATGACACGCGGCCATGATCCCCTTGCAGCATGATGGGGCCTGGCCGTGCTTCATCACTGTCGAGGGCGGCACCTGTGGGCCCTGGAATTTGTTCATGGGCAATCACGACGTGATCGTTCAGCCGCACGGTCACCTCTCTCCCGATGAGCGTGACATCAAGCGTTTGCCACTCGCCTGGGTTTTTTCCGGCCGACAGGGTCGGAGCGATGTGTCCAAAGATGGCGCCGGTCGAGCGAGGGGTAGGGGGCATGTTCCCATCGTGGTCGATTTGGACTTCGTATCGGCCTCGAAGGTACACTCCACTCCCGCCTTTGTCGTCGAGCCGAAACTCTAGATGGAGATGAAAATTCCAAAAATCGATGGTTGATTTCAGATCAGCGCAGGATCTGTCGTTGAATAAGATGCCCGCTTCGGTATGCCAACAAGAGGGTAAGGATCTGTTACGCAAGGTCCATCCGGAGAGCGTGTGGCCGGTAAAAAGAGCCACCGGCGTTCCTGGTCGTAGTGCGGTGGGGGCGCGCAAATCCGGCGCGCGAACCCCATTCCATCTAATGGTGGAACTGTGGTCCGTTGCCGTTCCACTGAGAGCGTTGCTTGCATATCTAGCGGTGAAATGGAGCCGTTTCCCCATGAATAGGTGCGAGAAGGTCAGCGTGTTTTCTGAGATCGAAACATCCTCCAAAGGCTCAGCTCCGCCGAAGATCCATACCAGCTGACCACTCTTGTTCTTGCTTGCTGTCGGCTGAATCTCTAACCAGGCAGAAGCATAGCCATCCGTTTCGAGAAGTGTGAGGTTCCACCGGCCGATGAAATCAGACTCGGCAGCAAAGACGGATTGAATGAGAATGGTGAGCGCTACCAAGAGTGAGAGAGGAAGGACAGCAGAACGCAGAAGAGTCGGACAGGTTCTCTGGATCGGGTTTCCGAGCATAGGATCCTATCAAGGGAATAGGCGTGCTGGGGCAATCTCTTTCGTGCGGCTGCTCAGCTCTAGGACTGTGGGGCTGGAGCACTGTTGCGAACAGCCTGGATTGACTCACGGACTGTGGGAAGGAGCGCCTGAGCTTGAACAAGATACCCCATTTTATTGGCATGCCCATCATACGGTAAATGATAGAGTTCTTCCTTGGTCAGCCCGGTTTCCCGGAAGGAAGGGAGGAGCGAAACCGTGGGTATTCCCATATTCCTAGCCAAGGCTTCCGCTCGGCTGAGTTGAACGCGACTCCGATCGTCCGTAAATGTGTCGGCGCCGATCCGTTGATGTGTCGGATAGCCGTTGAAGATCATTCGGATATTCCTGCTGGACAGAGTCTGGCGCATTGCTTCTAGGTGATGCGAGTATGTTGTCCAGAGTCGTTCATGCCTGGTGTCCGAACCTTCATGACTGGCACGGACTTCAGCGGTGGATACCTGAGGTGCCGAGTAGGTCTTCCAGGTCGCTCTGACCTTTAAAAGGTAATTGAAGAGAGCGGTGTCTCGAACGAGTTCATAGACGGTTTTTAGCCCGGTCTGCCCTTTGACGCGCCGGTTCTCCGCCAGTGCCGCGAATTGAGAGGGCTCCGCTTCCAAGTCGCTAATGTCATTTTCGCTGAATGTGAGAATGACGATGTCCGGCGCGAGGCTGAGGCTCCGTTGAAGTATCTCTACTTGGTCTACGATAGTTGTGCCGGGGACTCCTCCATTGATGACCTCGACGAAATCTCCTTCCTGTCGTAGCATCCGTTCCAGATTTGCGGAGAGCGTTTCATCATCGTTCACAAACTGACCGAAAGTTCCGGAATCCCCAAGACAGAGGATGCGAACAACGTGAGGAGGCCTGATTCGTTCAACCTCAGGCCCTCGATACCCGAGCGAGTTGATGGTCGCATGGTAATGAAGCTTGGGATGAGGGGTCTCCTCCACGGATTGGCTCGGTTCGAACATGCCCGGCACCCGCACAAAGTCTGTGTCTGAGATGGCGTGGATACTGGCGGTGGAAATATGGCCTGAGACTCGTAAGGCAAGCTCAGACGCGACGGCCGTGACGGCGAGCAGGAGAGCTGCAAAGCAAAACACGAGAAATGTTTTTCTGGCGCGCATTGAGGTCTTCCTAATTTGTGGTGAGGAGCATGAGCCCTCCCCGATGGAACGTGCCGAGCAGTTCGGCATCAGGCTGTCGACGCTGAGGAGCGAGGCTCCGCAGTTGTTCTAGTGCCGTAAAAGACTCCTGGCCTTGGCTAGTGCTCTCCGAGGATAATAAAGGGCTTGGCTTATCTGCAGTGAGGATTCGAGAAGGGATCGGCTGATCCCTTCTACGAGAACATGGCGCCGCCGCCGTTCGAAGCCGTGCTGGTAGTTTCGCTTGTCGCCAAATCCCAAGACCCGTTGTTCTTCCGGCGTGAGATTCCCCAGAAAAGCCGCATTGAGGAGGAGCGGGTGGTACCGATAATAGTCAATGTCCTCTTGCTGGAGCGGGATGCCGGGGTCGTGGTAATTCAGGAACACCGCTTGTCGAGGCTCCAAGACGGGCGTAGCCTGCCGGTGGATTCCGGAGGTGTCAAACAGGACCGCTGAGCCGGCGGTTCCCAGGACTTCCACGATCCTATCCTTAGGGACCTTGGCGAGCTCATGACTGGGAACTAGTCGGGGATGCTGTTTCCGATGGGTTCCCTTGATATAGGTAAATGCGCCGGATCGTACATCGGTGAGGTAGATGACAAGCTTCACTTCCCTGGGAATTGCGGAAACCCTATTCTGATCGTACCAGGCATCGCCGTGCCATCCGTGAAAGTTTTTCTTAGTAGGGAGCGATAACCACCCCTTCGCTTCGACTAGCTGGAACTGCGGCCCGATATATTCCTTGAGCACTTGGAGGGCAATCGGATGCAGGGCGACATCGAGGAATCCTTGGTCCAGAATAAGTACGTCCTGGATCATATGGCGATACATCTCGGTCCGTTCATATCCTAACGTGTCGTTCCATGCCATGTGCCGCAAACGAGCTTCAAAGGCTTGTTGCATTCCCTGCAGTTGAGGCTCCGTAACAAATCCGGGGAGGATCACAATGCCGTCACGGTCGAGCTGATTTGTCAGATCATGTGCCATCACCGCACCTCAAGGCATGTTGTATTGTAAATAGCGACAGCATCGGAAACCCGTGATTCATGGGAAAACTGTGAGACAGCCAGGGCTCTGGCCTTCACTCGCATCTCTTCCCGTTCCGTCTCCGATGCATACAGTCGACCAATATGGGCTGCGAGAGCCACAGGATCCCCTGCCGGAACGAGCGATCCGGTTTGGCCGGGCTGAATAAATTCAGGGATGCCCCCGACAGCACTCCCGATCACCGGCAGGCCGCAAGCCATTGCTTCAAGAATAACAAGGCCTGCCGCTTCTTTCCATAACGATGGGCATACGAAACAGTCAGCGGCCTGCATGAATGGACTCACTTCAGCCTGCAAGCCGCAGAACCTGATCCGTTCACGGATACCGAGAGATTCGGCGGTGCGCTCAAGGGGCAGTCGTTCCGGCCCGTCTCCGACAATCCAGAGCACAACATTGGAGGGAAGCTCCTTGAGCGCTTGGATAGCAACATGCACACCTTTCTCCCGGATGAGGTGTGCCACGACCAGGACTACAAATACTTTCTCAACCCCTTGTGAGCATCGCATGTGTGAGCGTGCCGATTTGTCGGGCTGGAAGCGGCCTGTATTCACGAAGTGGTGGTACCTGCCGAGGTTAGGCCAAATGGCTTGTTGCTCTAACTCCGCGAGGACGTAGTCGCTGACAGCAAGAACTTTTGAATAGCCTCGAAGCATCAGTCTCTTGCACGAAATTGAGAGTGAGTGAGGAGAGCGACTCAATGACTTCGGTCTGGAGTTGTGATCGGTGAGGTAATGCCGCAACCTGGGTCGTATGACACGCAAGGCTGCCGCGTATCCGTTGAGCGGATGGTAGAGATTCCAATGGACCACATCAATGCGATACCGGTCGATCAAATGCAGCAGCTTGCGCAGAGTACGGAAGTCAAATCGTCCGAGGAGCAATGATGTTGCTGCCAGCCCTGCAAGTCTGTATCGTTCCTCTTCTTTTTCCGGTAGCGCTGCGGCGAAAACAGGGATGAAGACCCCCCCCTGTTTAGCAATGGCTTCGCAGGTAAGGAAGATCTGTTCTTCGAGCGACCCATATTTGTTTGAAGGGTCGAGGTTCACTGCATATAGGACGCGCTCGAACATAACCAGACCTGCCTTGTGGTGCCAGTGGGTGATGTCAGTGCCTCTGCCAGCGAGTCCGATATCATCACATTCTCTGAAGAGTTACCACACATCAAAAGAGGGGGGCCACCCCCAGAATCCCCACGATTCGTCCGTGGCAAGTGTTCAATTTTGTATGAGCTGGGGACAGCTGTATTAAAGGCGGAGAAGGCCGCGGAATCAGAATATTTGATAGGTGAGACCAAGGTACGGGAGGTTAAAATTCAGCCCAGAATTGGGCGAGCGAGTTCCCGCATTAGAGATATGCATGACTCGGTAGCCGGCGATGAGAGCCCATGCCGGAGCCATCTGGTAGGCACAGCCTGCTCCACCCCATACCAGAAAATTGAACTGTCCTGGCTGCTCAGGAATCCGGCCGCCCAGGTCCGTCCATACCGGTCCTCCGCCTCCTTCGATGAACGGGCGCACCCGTCCAAACGCCGTGGAGGTATAGGCCATTTTCGGCGCCAGTCCGATCCCATAGGCTGTCATCGGACTATGAGTATGGAAGGCGACGAGTTCTGCGCCGAGAGCCAGTTGGCCTTGGTACCAGCCTGAGCCGATCGGTTCCGTAAGGGTCATCATCCACGAAGGCATGAGGGCTTCCCCGAAGAGTTTTGATGTTTGGCTGATCCCAACGCGCAGGGGGGAAAATGGCCCGGTTGTGAGCCCTATGGTGTGGGTGCCGATCGGTGTTGATGCGGGCTCATCAGATGCAGCAGCGGGTGAGAAGGACAGAAAGTGTATTGTGAGAAGCAATGACAAGGCAACCCTCAGAATGTGATGCAAATACGATCGTTGGGTCATGGGTATATAAATCGTAAAAAGTTTATGAGGCAGATTGGACTTTGGCTCGTGCCATCATCTTGCAGTAGGAGCAGACGCCGGCGGTGGTCGGTTGCCGACAGACGGAGCAGGGGTGCAGCATGGCCTGGTCTTTCTCGGCCATCGTGGTCGGAGAGGCTTCCGGCTTGCGCTGTTTATCGAGAAACCCGCAATAGAAGGCCTGCTTGGTGCCGGGCGATTCCGTTTCGAGCCGGTTCAACACTTCTTTGTAGAGCAGCGTTCGGGCGCCTTTCGCCATCGGACATTCTTCGACGATGTAGTCGATCCGATTCAAAACCGAGTAGGCGGCCAATTCGCGCTCGGATAAGCGAAAGAGCGGCTTCACTTTCTTGGCGAACCCGTCGAGCGAAGCCGGCAGGTTGGGGGACTGCTTATCCAAATACTCCTCCTGCCAGCGGAGCACGTTGCCCAGCAGGCGGGCCGCTTCATCGTCGAGATTATGACCTGTCGCCATCACATCGTACTTATGTTCCAACGCGACGCGGTTGAACTGGTAGCGTTTGATGGTGCCACATGTACTACAGGTCGGGCGGTGAATCAGCATGGCCAGTTCTTTGATACCGGCTCCGGCTTCCTGCTCGACGGTGTGGACATGCAGGACTGCGCCATACGGGGCGGCTACGGTTTCAGAAAACTTGACCGCTTTGGCATGGGACACTTCCGAATAGCCGCCGATGCCGAGGTTTACATACAGCGCGTCGGCCTTGTAGCCCATCTTAAGGAGGATGTCCCAGAGCGCCAGGCTGTCTTTCCCGCCCGACACGGCCACGAGGATACGATCATCCTTTCCGAACATCTTCTCGGACTTGATGGCCCGGCCGACCTGGTCATGCACATAGTAGTTGAAGCAATCTTTGCAGAAGGCGGCGTTGTGGCGCGGCAGATCGATCACCGCTCTGGTTTTGCACTTCGTACAATTCATTCTTACACAAGCGATTAGGGATCGGCGACTAGCTGTCAGCGCAAGAACTGTATTCTTGGCTGAAGGCTGAGCGCTGAAGGCTGACAGCTATCCTCCTGAGATGACCGGGCGGATTTCGATCTGGTCCTGGTCATAAAGCATCTCGTCTTCGGTCACGAGTTCATCACCGCGGATGACCAGGTGCGCTTCTACGACGAGATTGAGTTCCTTCAGAAGATCTTTAGCCTTCTTGGGGCCTTTGATCTCGACCGTTCTGGACGGATGACTCAGTTGAATTTGCATGAGGCGATCATATGATGCCGATGTGTGAGGGAGCAAGGGGCGAGAGTTGTTAGGTGCACGTTGATACGGGATTGGTGACACGTTGGATAAAGTCAATGAGATGAGGGGAGTCGTTGGCGTGCGTAGGCCAGGCCCTCGTCGAGCGTGGTAAACAAGCCATCCAACTGGGCTTCGTAGCAGTCATCAAGATGTCTGCCCATCGCAGGGCCCGGTGGAATTCCCATGGCGAGGAGATGGCGGCCCATGACGATGGGGGCCGGAGCCTGTGCTTCGACGTCCAAGTCCCGCGCTTTCCTCAGCAACCACTCGCCGGCGGGAAAGTCATCGAACGGTTTCGGCGGCCGGCCTGCATGATCAGCGCGGGCCACGCGCACGAGGCGATCGATACGGCCTACTTGCCTGGCCAGGCGGCGAACCGCACTGTTGGACGCCTGCGCATCGTAGAGCGCGCGGGGGCGCAGGTGGCACAGCACAAGGGCCACGACTTCGTCGGCAAGACCGGTTTGATTGGTGAGCCGGGCCAGGAATTGCCTGGTCGGGGCCTCCCCTTCCGGTTCATGGCCGCGCGAGGTGATGCGTCCGAACTCTTCCTTCGTCGTGGCGGGCTTACCGAAGTCGTGACAGAGCACGCCAAGCCCGACCGTCAGATCGTCCTCCGCCTGTCCGGTGCGTTCCCTGGCGAACCAGTCCAGGCAGTGGAGCGTGTGGATCCAGACATCGCCCTCCGGATGCCACACCGGATCTTGCGGGCAACCGCGCAACGCCGCGAGTTCCGGATAGAACTGTAGCCACGCGCAATTATTGAGCCACTGCAGCCCCTTCGAGAGGATGACGCCCTGGAGCAGGAACTTTTTCCATTCCTCCCAGATCCGTTCGCTCGGGAGATGCTCCTGCGTGAGCGATTGGCAGAGGGCGAGGGTTTCCGGTGCCGCGGTCAGATTGTAGCGTGCAGCCAATTGCATCCCGCGCAGCACGCGCAGCGGGTCTTCGGCAAATCGTTCGGAGACATGCCGTAAGGTGCCGGTCTTGAGATCGTCGCGGCCGTGAAAGGGGTCATGAAAATCCAGCGTGTCGGGATCCCAGGCCATCGCGTTGATCGTGAAATCGCGTCGTGAGAGGGCTTCGTCGATGTCCATGTCGGGGTCGGCGAGGTGGAGGAGGCCGGGGACCGTCGCTTCATCCAGCGGGCGTCGCATGGGTAATGAGACGTCGATCGGCAGGCCGTCGAGCTTGAACACGCCGAAGACGCGACCGACGAACTGGACGGAGAAGTGTTCGGTGAGGATTGCGTGCAGATGGCCGGGAGAAATGCCGGACACCTCAAGATCCAGATCGCGCGGCTGCCGCTTGAGGATCAGATCCCGCACGCATCCGCCGACGAGCCAGAGTCTGCCGCCAGCCCGGCGAACCAGTTGTTCGACCTGGCGCAGCGGGCCGGCAAGCGCGGGGTCTTCAATGCGGAAGCGAACGGGCATCCTGTGGTTTCCCCTCGTTGAGCAAGGCACGAAGAGAGACATGATAGGCGGCCGGAACAGGGTGAGGCAAGGAGCGATGGCCCAAGTACGATGAGGAAGGGAACTTCTTTACACCACGATGTTGCCGGCTTTTGTCCCGAAGGGAGGAATCCGGACCACCGTTTCGACGTGATTGCCGGCACCGTGGTACTCGAGGGAATCGAAACTCACCATCTTGGCCGTGGCGATGCCCCGGCCATGGGTATCGAAAGCGCGCTGAGGGTCGAGGTGCAGGAACGGGCGCCAGTCGAACCCGCTACCTTCGTCGATGACCGAGAGATGGAGGTCCTGTCCGTGCCGGATAAAGGTCGCGACCGCGCATCGATCGGCATAGGCCGGGTCCTTCGACCGGCGAGCGATTTCCTCGTCGAGTTGTCCCCTGTCCAGCAGACGTGATTTGTCGTCATAGGTGATGCCCAGGTTCCCGTGCTCCACGGCATTCAAGAGCAGTTCCAATAGGCCGGTTACCACACGGGCCGGATCGGGATAGGCATGGGCGAGCAGGGCCGCCAGCCGCCGGGCCTCGTCCAGCGTCTGAAACCGGAACGTTCCATTGTGGAGTAGTTGCAAGGTTCCGGCGGTGCTCTCCAGTTCCTCCTGGACTGCTAAGTAGGCGGAACGATCGCGAATGGCTGTCGTGAGGATGGCGAGCAGATCGACCTTCTCGAACGGCTTGGTGAGATAGTAATGGGCTCCAGCGGCGAGGCCTTCAGTGACTTCGGTGGGGGATGCGGCCGCAGTCTGGATGATGACAGGTACATGCATCAGGACCGGATGGGCCTTCATGTGCTGCAGCACCTCCATGCCGGTCATTCGGGGCATCATCAAATCGAGCAGGACGGAATGGTATCGATGGGGTTCGCACGTCAACCTCTCAAGCGCCTCGATTCCGTCACGAGCGGACACGAGGGCATATCCGCTGTCGCCCAGGTAGTCTTCGAGAATTTCGAGATTGGCCGCATTGTCATCGACGAGGAGAACGGTTATGCGCGAATCCGTCATGTTATGCCGCCTCCTGTTCGAGGGACTGGTAGTCCAGCGGTAGCACGACGGTAAACGCGGCTCCGCCATCCTGGCGATTTTCTGCGCGGATGTACCCGTGATGGGCCGTGATGATTTCTTTACAGATGGCCAGGCCGAGGCCGGTCCCTCCGGCGCTGTTTTTAGATTTGCTGCTCTGGACAAACTTATCGAAAATCGCCTCCGCTTCCTCCGGCGGAAACCCAATGCCCTGGTCGACAATGGTAAGGGCAATAGCGGACGTTGGATTCTGCGGAGTCTCTCCCCTCTCACGTGGGAGCGTGGTTGCTGCAAGGGTGATGTGCACCTCGGTCCCGTCCAAAGTGAACTTAATCGCATTGGAGAGCAGATTGCGAACGACCTGAGTCAGGCGAAGTTCATCGCCATGGACGAGGGTTGAGATGTGAGAGGGCTGAAAAGTGAGGGTGAGGCGTTTGGATTTTAGCAGGGGCTCGAGCTCGGTCGTCACCGCTTGCACGATGGTCGCCAGGTTGATGCGGGTGTGCTGGTACACCATTCGTCCGGACTCCAATTTTGACAGATCAAGGAGATCGTTGAGAAGCTCCAGGAGCATCTTGCCGCTTTCCTGTATGCGGGTAATGTAGTGGCGGATTTTATCGACGTCCGCCCGTTCTATTTTTTCCAGAGACAGTTCGGAGAAGCTGAGGATGGCATGCATAGGCGTCCGTAGCTCATGAGACATGTTGGTGAGAAAAACCGATTTTGCCGCGTTGGCCGATTCGGCCATGTCTTTGGCCAGCTGCAGTTCTTTCGTGCGCGCGTCAACCTCTTCCTGCAGATGGTGCTGCAGCCGGAGGAGCGCCGCTTCGTTGGCCTTACGGACGCTGACATCAACCACGGTCGCCAGAGTATGTAGACCGTCCGGCGTATGAATCGGTGTGAGCCCGATCTCCACCGGCACCTCGGTTCCGTTCCTTCGCAGGCCCGGCAGGTCGCGAAGCCCGCCCATCTGCTTTCTAACCGGATCGGCGAAGAATGCAAGGAGATGGCGGCCATGGGCCTCACGGTGGGCGGGCGGGAGCAACATATCGATGGATCGTCCGAGTAACTCGTATTGGGTGAATCCAAAGATGATTTCACATTGCGGGTTGACCATGGTGATTATCCCCGCGGGGCTCACCATCAGGATGCCGTAGGGCGCGGCCTCCACGACCAGCCGGAACCGCTCATCCGCCTGCAGGGTGGCGGAAGGGTTGCTTGCCGGCCGGTTGCCGTGTCCCGCTATGGTTTGTGCCATATGAGACTCATTCTTTGAAGAATCGTATTGTGGCTCTGATGGCATAAGTGTTCCGTAAGCGATCGACTGCACCAGGCGAGTCGATTCGAAGAAGCAATGCGTACACGTTGTCGGTCAGGAACCAGCGGACTTGAGGGGGTGGGGACCGTACTAAACGGGAGGCGTTCGAGGGCAAAATGACGTCCTGTGAAGAACCGGAGTTGCCAGGTTGATCACTCCTGCTTTGGGACAGGAACGCTCACCCTCTTCCGGTTTGGACATCATGGCCTCGGGTGATCGGCGGACAAGCGTCCAGCGGCATAAAGCACTTCTGATGGAGCCGAATCAGGCGGCGTTGGAATGGAGCGGGACAGGGTGCGGCTGCGTTCGAACGACTGTATCAACGTGGTTGCCTTTTCCACAGTACTCGATCGAGTCGAAGCTGTGCAATCTTGCCGTTGCAATGCCCCGGCCGTGGGTGTGGAACGCCCGTTCCGGGTTGAATTCGAGAAATGGTTGCCAGCAGAATCCATTGCCTTCGTCGATCACCGACAGATAGATCGCGTCGCGCGCGCGCGTCAGTTTTGCTACCCCAACCCGGTTTCGGAATGCAGGATCCAGAATCCGCCGCTCGATCTCATTCTCCAACTGCCCGGTGGCCAGGAAATGCGTTTTCTCTTCATAGGTGATACCCAAATTGCCGTGTTCGACGGCGTTCATCAGCAGTTCCAAGAGCCCGGTGCTCACGCAGCCCGGATCCGGGTAGGCGTGGGCCAGCAACGCGGCCAATTGTCGTGCTTCCTCGGGAGTTTGAAAGCAGAACCGTGCGTTATGAAGTAACCGCAGCGAGTGCATCGACGTCGTTAATTCTTCTTGGAGCGTTAAGTAGGCAGTGTAGTCGCGAATAGCGGACGCGATGATAGCCCGCAGCTTGTCTTCCTGAAGCGGCTTGATGAGGTAGTAGCGTGCCCCGGCGGCCAGCCCTTCGGCAACACGGTGCGGGTCGTCCGAAGCCGTTTGAATGATAACCGGTACATGCGCCAGCTGAGGATTCACTTGCATGTGCTGCAAGACTTCCAGGCCGGACATTCTGGGCATTTCAAGGTCGAGCAGGACGGCGTGGTATCGGTTTGGTTCGAGTGTCAATAACCGGAGGGCTTCCACTCCGTCACGGGCGCGGACCAGATCGTAGCCGGTATTTTCCAGATAGGCAACCAGCACCGCAAGACTGGTCATGCTATCGTCGACAAGAAGGACGGTCGTGGTGGCATTGCTCATGGTATGGCATCTGTCCGGAAGACTGCGGCCTGGCAGCCCGGTTACGAGTAAGGCTGTATCGGTATCTATACCGAGATACTTGAGGCGTAAACGGCATGTCGACTCGGGCTCGAGCGATCCGTGCGGGCAGGATGATCGCCGCTCGGGTGTTACAGCTCCGCTTCCCTCAGAAACTTGGCGGATTCTTCGGGGGCGACAGGGTTGATGTAGAAGCCGGTACCCCATTCGAAGCCGGCGACCTGGGTGAGTTTTGGAATAATTTCCAGATGCCAGTGATAGTAGTCACCCGTTTTTTCGTGCAGCGGGGAGCTGTGGAGCATGAAGTTGTAGGAGGGACGGCCGAGCGCTTTGTCCATGCGCCGCAGGGATTCGGAGAGAATCGGAGCCAAGAATTCGAACTGTGATTTCTGGCTCTCTTCGAAATAGGCGGCATGGCGCTTGGGGAGAATCCACATTTCAAACGGGAAGCGCGGGGCATAGGGTGTGACGCAGAGGAATTCCTGATTCTCCGCCACGATTCGATCGCCGCTGGCAAGGTCCTGCCGGAGGATGTCGCAGTAGATACAACGTTCCTTCTGCTCGTAGTGGGCGCGGCAGCCGTCGAGTTCCTCCGTCACGCTGGTCGGAACGATGGGCAGGGCGATGAGTTGGGAGTGGCTGTGTTCCAGCGTGGCGCCGGCCGAGGCGCCGTGATTTTTGAAGATCAGGATGTAGCGGAAGCGCAGATCTTTTCGGAGATCGATCATACGGTCGCGATAGGCCCAGAGCACATCCTCTATTTTCTTCGTCGGCAGATCGGCGAGGCCCTCCTTGTGGCCGGGCGATTCAATGATGACTTCATGCGCGCCCACGCCGTTCATCCGGTCGTACAAACCGATGCCTTCCCGGCCCATGTCGCCTTCCACCTGCAATGCGGGAAACTTGTTCGGGATGACGCGGACGCTCCAGTTCGGCGAATTCGGTTCGCCGGGTTGCGGCCGATAGGCCATGATTTCTTTCGGCGTAAGTCGTTCCTGGCCCGGGCAAAATGGGCAGATCGCAGTAGAGATCGGTTTCGCCGGTTGCATCTGGGCAAAGTCATGCGGTCGGCCGTTCCGTTCGGTCGAAATGATCACCCAGCGACCGACGATAGGATCACGTCTTAAGTCAGGCATAGTTGCTCCGTAGTATTTGAAAAGTTCCGAGTCCTGAGTTGTGCAGGCAGCTCTGAATTTCACCACTCAAAACACAGCACCCAACGCTCAGGACTATCCCGGTCACACTCTCCACAGCCCCGCTTCAAACTCCGGTCCCGGTACGGTTAGGATGGCCGGCGTATGATGCGGATAGCGGGCCACTTCCAATCCATGTTCGAGAATCACGAGGCTCAGGCCCACCTCTTGTTCCGCTTCAAGCTGAAGGTCCTTTGCCGGGATCGCCAGTTCTAGAATGGCCCGGCGACAAATCGAACGGTAGGGACCGATTTCCTGCCAGGTTTCTGCCTCACCTTGTTGGAAGAGCGTGAAGGACTCCGGTCCGGACGGGGCCAGCGAGCAGGAGAGACGGAAGCTGTGCTGAGGCCCGTGGAGCGTGATCTCCATCCCCAATCCATTGAGCCGGGGCTGCGCGGCGTCATCCGGGTCGAGCCGCAAAAGCAGATGGTCTTGGTTCCAGCCGAAGTAGATGGCCGTGAATAACCCCTCGGCCTTCCACATCGCTCCCAGCGGCGGGTGCGTCGTGATGGTTCCGGCCCCGCGCCATTCGAAAAAGTCCGTCACTAGGCCGTCGATGATGGGGGTGAGGATCGAGACCGGCTGGGTGATGCGATCTGCCGCAGCCTGCTGGGTCATGGCACAGACCGGCTGGTTCAATCGATCGGGCGGAGTGAGGCCCATGAAGAGCCAGACGTTGCGCAAGTGAGTGCGAAAGAGGCGATCGAACTCCTGCTTGTAGTCGGTGTCGAAATCGTCGCCGTACCACCAGAACCAGTCGCTGCCTTCGGCGGCATAGAGTTCCTGCCAGGCCGCCTCTGCACGCTCCACCGGCAAGGTCGGAGCGACTTCCACGAGACGGGTGCGGGTATGGCCGAGGAGGTCCCAGCCGCGATTGTCTTCCTGATGCCCGATCCAGATTTTGTAGTCCTGATTGATCCAGGATCCTGAATGGAGTGCGGGCAGCTGTTGGGTGGGCGGGACCGCGGCGAGGCCTTCCGACATGGTGGAGGCCGTCAGCTGGACGGCCTGTTCCTGGTCCAATTCGTGTGCGGTGAATGCGCGATAGAGCCGCGAGAGGAAGTGTTCCCCGCCGTCATGGTAATGCTCCCAGGGATTTTCGCCATCGAGAATGATGGGGATGAGAATCTGTTCCTGCGGTGCGTTGTGAATAATGTTCCGGAGACGGCGGAGCACGTCGTCGGCGGCGGAGTCCGGATTGGTTTTGTGGTACACGAAACCGAAGGCATCGGAAATATCGCGATCGCGAAAGACCATCGTCACGTTTCGGCCGGACTCGCCCGCACGGTAAGCTTGGTAGAGGTCGGTGTGCCGATGCCATGGGCGATTGCTCAATTCGAACGAGCGGGCGAGTACGCCCTCGTCGGTCGCCAGCCAGCGGAGCCCGGCGTGATGGACCAGCGGGAGCAGCTCGGGGCAGACGGATCCTTCTGACGGCCAGAGTCCGACCGGCGGCTGGCCAAAGGTCTTGCGGTGAAAGTCGACCGCCCGCTCGAGTTGTGTCTCTGCGTCTTCCGGCGCGCGAAACCGGGAGGGCAGGGGCAGGTCGGGACGCGCGCGGCGATTGATATCCGTATCGATGACGAGCGGCAGGATCGGGTGAAAAAACGGTGTGGTGGTGAGTTCGATCTGACCCCGGTCGAGCAGTTGACGGTAGAGGGGGACAATCTCTTGAATCGCGATCCGTTGCAGCGCGAGGACTTCATGTTTGTCGTCCTCGGTGAAATTGCGGCTCTTGTTGCGGAGCGCACCCAGGCGGGGGTAGCGCTGGAGCGGCCCATACCCGAACCAGGCCAGGTTGTGCCAGACCTGCAAGTCCAGGAAATCCTGTGTCGAAAACTGGCGGGCGACCTTGGCGAGATCCGGTCCCGAGACCTCGGTGCCGCGCTTGACCAGCAATTCGTGGTAGCGTGCGAACGGGCGTACCATCGTGGCCCAGTTGGCCGAGAAGAAATGGCGGATGAGGAAGGCCTGTTCCTCCGGGGTCAACTCTGCGGCCGGACGTTGAGCGCGTTCGAGGAACAGGTCGCGCACGGTGCCGTTGCCGATCTCCTGAAGCTGGAGTAGCAACGACGGCGTGAAGTTAAATGTGGCTTTCACCGCCGGGAACTTCTCCAGCAGGTATGCCATATCGAAATAGGCTTTCGTGGCATGGAGGCGCACCCAGGGCATACTCGCCGTACCCGCAATGGGGTCCGTGTAGTAAGGCTGGTGCATGTGCCAGACAAAGCAGACGTGGACGTTTTTCATTGGGACGTGATTTCTCTCATTTTTTGAAGTATGTCATAGGGGTCCGCGACGCGCAACGAACAGAGGAGTTTGTATCGTGACTGGTCAGGCCGGAAAAACTGGATGGAGGCGCTTCGTCGTGTATTGGGGGCCGGTGCTCTGCTATGCCGGATTGATCTTCTATCTGTCGGCGCAATCGCATCCGGACGACAATCTGCCGCCACTGTTCGGAACGGTGAACGACAAGGTACTGCATGCGCTGGAGTATGCGGGCCTTGGCGGGTTGTGCTATCGGGCGTTTCGCTGGGGTGCAACGGAATCGGTGGCCGCCCGGGCGGTCCTCTTCTCGATTCTGATGGCGTCGCTGTATGGAATCACCGACGAAGTCCATCAATTGTTCGTGCCGTTCCGTGAATCAAGCTGGCAGGATTGGCTGGCTGACGTGACGGGCTCGACGTTGGGTGCGGTGGCGGTGTGGCGCTTGTTCGGGACAGGCTGGAACGTAGCTCCCGTAGCCGATGTCCGTCCGCGCTGACAGATTCACGCTGTGTTCGTGACAACCTTTGGACCACCCGATGTAATCCGGCACGTCTGACTGCTGCGAATGGTGCATACGGTGCATACCATGGTCCGCTCTCGCTGAGCAATTCCCGCAGTGTTCGTGACAACCTTTCGGCTACTGGGTATAATCCGGCGCGTATGACTGCTGCGAATCCGGCCCCACCCAAGGGACCACTCTCACCTCCCGACCAGGCGCTCGTCGCCCGCACCGTCGAATCGCGGCTGAGTCCCGGTCTGGTGCTGCGCGAACTCCAGCCGTTGCCGGGGGATGCCTCGAACCGGCGCTACTTCCGCGCCGTCCTGGCCGGCGGTCCGCCCCATTCCGTGATTCTCATGCAACTCGCAGAGCCGGAGGGGTTTAAGCAATCGGAAGAAGCGGTCAGCGGAGCGATGCACCAGATCACCGAGTTGCCGTTTCTGAATATTCTGTCGCATCTCGGGAAGGCCGGCGTGTCGGTCCCGCAGCTGCATCACTATGATCATGCCGCCGGGTTGCTGTATCTCGAAGATTTCGGCGACCTGACGCTGGCCGAAGCGGCGCGTGATGCGGATGCGCCGAGTCTGGAGTCCCGATACAAACAAGCGATTAACGTGCTGGTTCAGATGCAGGTGAAGGCGACGTCGCCGGCCGATCCCGGCTGTCTGGCGTTCCACCGGAGCTTCGACGTGCCGTTGCTCATGTGGGAGTTCGATCATTTCCTGGAGTACGGGATCGTGGCGCGCCAAGGCAAGCCGATGTGCTCGGAGGACTGGACGGCGATCCGTGGGGAGTTCGAAAAGATTTCCGAGCATCTGGCCGGACAGCCCCGGGTCTTCACCCATCGCGACTATCATTCGCGCAATCTCATGGTGGATGGACTGCGGCTTGGCGTGATCGATTTTCAGGATGCGTTGA
>CAZXNN010000017.1:0-21249 GCA_964641915.1 uncultured Nitrospira sp.
TTGACTGCATAAAGTTCGTAGTCGATCTTCGACAGTGAGGAGGGATACAGAGTGCCGTAAATACCGGCGCCGGCTTCGAACCAGGTGCTGGGAATGATAATTCTGGAGACCATCGGGCGATCGACGAGATCGTTCAGCGGTGAATCGTGCAGCAAGTTGAACTTGCCGACGGGCATCAGCAGGATACCAGCGCGCAGATTAATGGCTTCATGAATTAAATAGTCGAGTTGAGCAAACTCGATCTGAAAAGACCCGTCCCCGGTCTGAGGGGCGTTCGCCCCGCCTCGCTCGAACTCGAGTTCCGTAGCAAATTTGATATGGTCGGTAATATCCGCATAAATGAACGGTACCAGCCGCTGCTGGCCGAAGCTGTTGCGGCTGGGATTATCCAGGTTCTGACGTGAGAGATTGTTGTACATCACATCGACATAGCCACCGACCGTCGCCTTGGGTGCGCTCAAGAATGGTTTCGCGTAGATGAGTTTTCCTGACCCGGTCGATCCGAACCCGAGAGGAACAGTTTCCTCGCCCTTGCGTCCGACTCGAATGTCGACTATGGGGCCGGTGGCAACAGGGTACTGGACAGCGCCTGGCTGGCCTTCCTTCTTTTCCATGACTCGTTCGGCCGAACTTTCGCGCCGTTCGTGCTCTTGCATTTTCTTGTTCACGGCATCGTCGACTAACTTCTTGATGTCCTCCGGGGTCATATCGACTGCCAGGGCCGGCATGGCCGACAAACTGGCGATTACGAGAGCCCCGAGGATTGACCGCATCTTCATCGGTATCCTCCACGGTGAGTAGGGTTGTGGTCTGACTCGGGACTCGGTGGTCTCTGGCCTGGTGGATGGGAATGCAATCGAACCTCGAATGAATTGTGCTGTCGTCTTAGACAAACCTCCTTTCATGAATCGACTCATGATGCGACGGCGCTCCATCCCTCGATGGAGGAGAAGGGGATGATCACGATGCGTTTGCAACGTTTGCATTTCAGCTCGATCCCTTGCCCGCGCACTTTGGCAATGAGCTGCCCGCACTCGCAGCGGGTTTCATTGCCATGACAGGTATCCGATGGCGATGTTCTTGTAGTAACCATGGCGTGCTGCGATCCTCTCAAATGAAATTGAGAACGATTATTAATATCCCGGAAGAGGTTCCATTGTCAAGAGGGTGTCGTGTATCGCATTATGACACTGCTCCGATGGGTTGTAGGCATGTAGGGGGCTGTTTTCTGGCTGGCAGATTAGGTAGTTGTGTGATTGGGTTCTGATAAGGGTGAGGGTATGCCGCGAAGGTGGTTTTTAGGAGTGTATGGAGTGCTGGTGGTTATCCTGCTTGCAGGGTGCGGATCGATCCGCTTGAACGAACTGCCGGTCGTGGTCAAGCGGGCGCAGATGCATATGGGGACGCTTGTTTCCATTACGGCTGTGGCACCTTCTCAGGAGATTGGTCGCTCTTCCATAGAGGCAGGATTTCGTGAAATCAAGAGGCTTGAGCAGATGCTCAGTACCTGGATCCAGACGAGTGAATTGGCGCAAGTGAATGCGGCTGCCGGGCAACGGCCTGTGGCGGTCGGTCCGGAAACACTGGAATTGGTTTTACGCTCGCTTGAAATGGCTGGTCTCACTGAAGGTGGATTTAATATTGCGGTTGGACCGGCGGTGGAGGCCTGGAGTGTGACAGCCCGCCAGCGCATTCCGAGTCATGGGGAATTACAGTCACTCAAGCCGCTCGTTGATTGGACTGCGATCCAAATTGATCGCCGGGCCCGCACCATTTTTTTGCCTAAACCTGGCATGCGCCTTGATGTCGGTGGAATCGGGAAAGGGTACGCGGCGGATCGCGCCGTCAACGTGATGAAGCGGGCCGGCGCACGAGGAGGCGTGGTGGCGCTGTCAGGTGATATCAAAACGTTCGGCGATCTACCCGGCATGCAGGGCTTTCCCGTCGGCATTCGCCATCCGCGGCAGGAAGATGCGATGGCCGCTATGATCGATCTCAAGAACGAGGCGATCTCCACGGCCGGGGACTACGAGCGGTATTTTGAGCGGGATGGCATCCGGTATCATCACATTCTCGATCCACGGTCGCTTGAGCCGGCGAGGAAATGCCAGAGTGTGACCGTAATCGCTGCCGAGGGGACGATGGCAGACGGGCTCGATACCGGGATCTTTGTGCTGGGGCCTGAAAAAGGGATGGCGTTGGTCGAACAATTGCCGGATGTCGAAGCCGTCATCATCGATGATCAAGGGGAGATGACCGTGTCGTCTGGGCTTCGATCTCGTCTGCGGTATCCATAGACGGAGTTTTTTCGAGAGGGGAACGTGATGGCTCAAAGATGGGGGCATGAGATAAGGCGATGGATTCGGTTTTGTGTGGTTCTGGGGTTCGTCTACTGCGGCGCCTGCAGTGAGTTTGAAACAGGCTACTTTCAGAGCAAGGTGAATCAGGTCAAGCAGGAGGAAGTAGCGAAGCGCTACGGAATGCCGCATAAGCAAGAGAAGCAACCAGACGGACGTTCCTTCTGGACCTATTATGTGCGGGGAAGCGGGACCAGCGGCTATAGCGGGTATGCCAGAGCGGAGTATTGCCGGGCCTATCTGCTTACGTTCGACCAGGAGGGGATGTTGCGGGACTGGCACGACCAGGACTGCGCGACAAAGCCGGCGAAAATCACCGAGCCGTTTTCAGGTCGTAACTGATCGAAAACTTGCTGGGGCGCTGCGGCTGTGTGAGCGGGAGAGCGGTTGCAGAACTGGCGAGAGAAGGGCTGCACGATTGAGCCGAACGACCATCACCGAGGTATTCTCAGATCGTAACTGATCGAAAACTTGATGGGGCGCTGCGGTCGGCCGAGTGGGCGTGAGAGCTTGATCGGCGGGCCTTGCTCGACGTCGGCAATGGCCGCTTGATCGAGCACGGTATTTCCTGAGCTTTTTGCGATTTTTACATCCGTCAGCGTGCCGTTTTCGTGGAGCATTGCCACGAGCACGACTTTCCCTTGTACGCCTTCCAGTCGTAACGTTGCCGGATAGTGCTTTTCCAGATCGGCAATCCATTTCCCCATCAGTATTGAAAGCCAGCCATCATCGGGCTTTGCCGTGCTGGACTGACTCGGCGGAGTGAGCGCGGCCACTTCCGTGGCGACTGTCGCCGGAGGTTGATTGGTTACGGTGGACGCATCTGCGGTCCTGCTGGGCGTAGGCATTGGTTGTTGTGGGACGTCCACCTGTGTGCGAACGGGCTCCGGCGTGACTGGTGCTGGCTCTGGAGCACTGGTTGTTGTGCTGGATGGCCTGGAGGCTGTCGGTGGTTCGGGGGGGGGCACTGAGCGCGCGGGCGCTGGTATGTCGGCCAGGGCTGTTGCCGGTGGTGCCTCATGTGATTTCACGGCAGCGGGCGGCTGAGGGCGTGGCTCCTCGCGGATTGGCTCAGGCATGGGTTCTGGTTTCGAGGGTGCAACGGCTTGTATTGGGGGAGATGGAGCCGGTTCAGCACGAGGCGGTATAACATGGGATTGAATCGGCGGTGCTGGGGCAGGAACGACGGGAGACGGCAAGGACTGAGCAAGTGCGGGTTCCGGGGGTCTCGAGGCGAGAACCTGCGACTGTTTTGGTGTTGGTGGACTTGGCGGCGACTCGTTGGCTGCAGTCGGTGATTGAGGTGTCGCGGGCGGCTGCACCATGGCGACATTCCATTCGAACGGTTCCTCCAGTAGTGCCAGTTGCATCTGTTGAAGCAATATCATCGCGCCGAGCACAAGGCTGCCATGGAGGCCGATCGAAACCAGCCATCCGGCCTTCTGTGCCCCGCCCGCGTTCAGACGATCATAATTCTGGGCTTGCGTCACAACCGGATCACCTCAAGGCTGACCTGCTGAAAGCCCAATCCTCTGACTTCGTCGACCAGGGTGACGAAGCGTTCAAGCACGGTCACTTTATCCGCCCGAACGACAACCGCCGAGTCGCGAGATTCCCTCCCGAGCGCAGCAGGCAAGCCGCCATCCGGTATGGGCCTGTCGTTCAAAAATAGATGACCTTCCGATGTGAGCGTAATGACGAGGGGCACATCTTTGCGGTCGCTGACCGACTTGGCTTTGGCCAGATTGACCGGGATTTGTCCGGTGCTGATAAAAGTGGCGGTGGTCAGAACAATGACCAGCAGCACGAGCATGACATCCACGAGGGGGATGACATTGATCTGATCAACTTGCTGACGATCCATGATCCACCTTGTACTGGGTCAGCAGTTCGGCGACCCGGCGTCGGAGAATGTTATTCATGACCACACAGGGAATTGCGACGAGCAATCCCACGGCGGTCGCTTTCAAGGCGAGGCTCAATCCGATCATGATCGTGTTGACTGCCATGGTGCCGGATGTGCCCATGGTGTGGAAGGTCAGCATGATTCCGAGGACGGTGCCCAGCAGTCCGATGTAAGGGGCATTGGCTGCCACTGTCCCGATGATCACCAATCGCTTCGTCAGGGCGATTTCAAATACCTGAGGGTTGGGGTAGTGCGCGGCGTTGATATTGCGGTAGAAGAGCCAGCGCTCAACGGCGACGGCGACCGACCAGAGGCTGAGGCCGAGTAATAGTCCGATGATGCCATAATCCACTACGTGCTTTAGTGAGTCCATACCTGTGCTCCTTCGGTAACTCTGGTTCTGAGTCAGAACCGTCAGGGAAATCGGCTGGTTCGCCTATCATCAATGCCAGATGGTGAAAAGGCCTGTCAACATGACAGCGGCTGGAACCTAGGGCATTGAGGAGGGGGCCGGGAAGACCACCGTGTGGGTGGCCAAGACCTGGAGCTCAACGGCGGTCCCTTCCTGATACACACTCGTCGAGCCCTCACTGCTGTGGACGATCTGCCCTGAGGGAAGACGGACGGTATAGAGATTTTCAGATCCCCGGAATTGGCGGCCGATGATACGGGCGCTCGCGCCTTTGGCCGGCAGCAGGTGGATATCGTCCGGCCGGATCATCACGACCACGGCGGTGCCTTCCGCACCGGGGAGCGTGTTGGGAAATTCCCCCAACTCAGTGTGAATCATCCCGTCCCTGATGCCGCCTTGGATGAAATCGGCTTGCCCCACAAAGTCCGCGACGAAGGGGCTGGCCGGCATATGGTAGATCAACTCCGGCGTATCCATTTGTTCCAGCACGCCCTGGTTCAAAACCGCGATCCGGTCGGCCATCGCAAAGGCTTCTTCGTGATCATGTGTCACAAGGATCGTGGTGGTCTTGGTGCGCCGTAGCAGCGCATGGAGGTCCTGGCGCATCCGGCCGGCCATGTCTGGATCCAGATTGCTGAAGGGCTCATCCAGCAAGAGGACAACGGGATTCTGCACGAGCGCGCGGGCGAGGGCGACGCGCTGCTGTTGCCCGCCGGAGAGTTCATGCGGGTAGCGGCGGTCAAATCCTTCAAGGCCGGTGAGGGTGAGCATTTCTTGGACCTGGCATCTCCGGTCCCCCCGGGACAAATGCTGGAGCCCGAAAGCGATGTTGTCCGCCACACGCAGATGGGGGAACAGTGCATATTCCTGGAAGACCATGCCGACGCGCCGCTCTTCGGTCGGGACGGTGAGATTCGCATTCGACACCAGGCGTCCGGACAGAAACAGTTCGCCGGACCGGACCGGTTCGAAGCCGGCAATCGCCCGGAGAATCGTGGTCTTTCCGCAACCGGAGGGGCCCAGCAGGCAGAGAATCTCTCCCTCGCGCGCAACAAAGGAGATGTTGCGGATTGCCGGGCGCCCGGTTTCATAGGCGCAGGCGACGGCGCGCAGCTCCAGCACATTGGAAGCGGGCTGGTAGAGGTCCGGTTGGTTCAGAATGTGATGTGTTTCAGTGTGCATGAATTTCCGCCGCTGGTGCCGAGGCGCTGCCTCTTACGCGGCCCTCCAGTCCTTTGAAACCAAGAGGAACAAAGCCGGCAGGCTCAATAATACAATGAGCAGCGCCGCAGGCGCCGCCAATTGAAAATACTCCTCGCTGGCTTCCAGCCACACCCGTATGGCCAGCGTATCGAACCCGACCGGGCGCAAGAGCAGGGTGGCCGGCAGTTCTTTCATGGTTTGAAGAAACATGAGCACCCAGGCGACGACAAACCCGTTGCGCACCAGCGGCAGGGTCACGCGGCGCCAGGTGTCGCGGACGCCCAGTCCCAACGTGCGGGCGACTTCTTCGAGATTCGGCGTGATCTGCTGCAGTGCCGGTTCCAGCGATTGGAGCCCAGCGGGAAGAAAGTGGATCACGTAAGCGATCACTAGGAGCAGGATTGTTCCATACATCACCGGAGCGAGTTTCAGGCAGAGCACGAGCACCGCGAGCGCGGCGACCGGTCCCGGCAACACATAGCCGGCATAGGCGGCTTGGAGGCAGCCGATGTTCAGAGCCGTCGGGCGTCGGCTTGCCAGATACGCTAAAGGGAGGCCGATGATCACGCCGACGGTTGCCGCCGCCGCCGCCAACAGGGCGCTGTTCCAGATAAAGCCAAAGAATCGGCTATCGATGATGGCTTGCGCTTCGGGCGACAGGCTCCAGGTAATCAGTAAGTAGGCGGGAACGCCGAAAGACATGGCGACAATCAGGCTCATGACTGCCGTAATCGAGGCGGTGCCGATCCAGGTGCAGCGCACGCGCTGCGGAGGCCGGTAGCGGCCGCTGGTCTGGTAGAAGCGGCTGCGCTGACGAAACCAGCGTTCAGTGACGAGAAAGAGCAGCGCCAGGACGACGAGCAAGATGCTCAGAATGCTGGCGGCGGTATTGTCGGAACGTCCGGTCATCTGCTGGAACACGGCATACGTGAGCGTCTGATAGCGCAGCAGCGACACTGCGCCGAAATCCGAGACGACATAGAGAATGACCAGCGCGACTCCTGCGGCGATCGACGGACGCATGAGGGGGAGCGTCACACGCCAGAGCGTCATGAGCCGGGATACCCCGCAGACTCGCGCGACTTCCTCGAATGACACATTCAGGCTTAAGAGGGCGCTGCGGGTGAGCAGATAGACGAAGGGAAAGGTATCCAGAGCCATGACGAAGGTCGTGCCCCAAAAACTTTGCGGCGACACGATGCGGGCCTGCGGCCCGGCCCATAGTTGCCAGAGGTGTTCCACTGGTCCGCCGAATCCCAATAGATAGGTGTAGACATAGGCCAGGACGTACGTGGGCATGGCGAGGGGGAGAATCAATGCGGCTTCCCAGAGGCGGCGTCCGGGGAAATCGAAACGGACCACCAGCCATGCTGTGGAGACGCCCAGAATCAGCGTGAGGATCGCGACGGCTCCTGCAAGGGTGATGGTGTTGAATAGGAGCTCGGGAATTCGCGTCGCCCACAGACGAGACCAGACTGCCGGGTCGGCCGACAGCGCCAGGATCGTGACATAGCCGAGCGGCAGCAGAATCAATCCCGCGGTGGCGATAGCGGCAAGTTGCAGCGGAGACGCGAGTTGCTGGCGAAGCGTGGTCACAACGGGCCTCGTGAATTAGCGGAGGCCCACTTGCTCAATGAGCGTGAGGGTCGGTTCCCGGAGCTCGGCCAATCGTGTCAGCGGCACTTGGGCGGCACGGAAGCTTTTTCGATCAACCAGGGCAGGATCTGCCTTGACCTCCGGATGGAGCGGATATTCCTTATCCAAATCGGCAAACAGTTTCTGTCCGGCTTGAGCTACGAGAAACTCGATCAGCAACTTGGCGTTATCCACATGGGTGCTCGGTTTGGTGATGCCAATGCCGGTGACGTTCATGATGGCGCCCATGCCGCCCTCTTTTTGATCCGGCATGATCATGGCCAACGGAGCGGCGGGCTGTGTGACCAGATGGCGATACATGTAGTAGTGGTTCACGATCCCCACGGCGACCTGCCCTTTGGCCACGGCATCCACGATCTGGGAGCTCTTCTGGTAGACCTGCGAGCCGGCATTGTCTCGCAGGCCTTCCAGGAATTTCTTGGTGCGCTCGTCGCCGTGCGTGGCGCGGATCACCGACACTCCCGCTTGCAGGTATTCACTGCCGGAGTTGGGAATCGCAAGCTTGTCTTTCCATTGGGGATTCGCCAGGTCGAACAGAGAGTTCAGCTGATCAGGTTTCACCATCGTCGTGTTATACACAATAATCCAAAACCGGCCGGAGAGGCCGACCCAGCTGTTGTCTATGGCGCGGAACTGCGCCGGAATGGCTCGCTCGACTTCGCGCATGTTGAGTGGCCGCAACAGTCCTGCTCCCCGAGCCAGTTCAAGACTCCCGGCATCGTTGGTCAAGAGGAGGTCCGCGGGGGTGCGATCGCCTTCTGCCTTCAGCCGGTTGACGAGTTCGGTCGTGCCGGATGACAGGAGATCAATCTGGATGCCGGTTTTGGCGGTAAACGCATCGAAGACCGGCTTGATGAGTCGCTCGGCCCGGCCCGAATAAACGACAAGTTTGTCCGCGGCCAATCCTTCGGCCTGCGGCAACAGCAGTGACACGAGCATGAGGAAGCCTGCGGCCAGGGCCGGGATGATCCGGCGGTGTCTGTACGTTGTGACGGGGCGAAGCGATTTCAGGAGAGTGGCCATGGGCGTGGTCTGCCTCGCAATTGAAATTGATAAATCGTCTCAAGACTATAGCAAAAAAAACCGATAGGGGTCAATGACGGCAGCGTCCACAGAGGCCATAGAGTTCGAGACGGTGTGTGGAAATCGTGAAGCCGTTCCGGGTGGCGACTTCCTCCTGAAGCTTTTCAATCTCGCAGTTTTCAAATTCCACGATCTTGCCGCAGTCGGTGCAGATCAGATGGTCGTGGTGGCCCTTGTGGGAAATATTGTCATATTGGGTTTGCGTGCCGAAATGCCGGGCTTGTGCCAGACCTGCCTCACAAAAGAGGTTGAGCGTGCGATAGATGGTCGCGAGCCCCAGATGCGGGTCTTTTTTCGCCAGTTGGTGATACATCTCTTCCGCAGTGATGTGTTCCTGTTGGAGGAAGGCGTCGAGAATGAGTTCACGCTGGCGCGTGTACTTTAGCTGGTGCTTGCCGAGGTGCGCTTTTAGCGCTTCCATCTCTTTGGCATGTTTAGGCATAGAGTCCGGCCGACCCTCCTGTAAGACACGGCATTAAAGACTAAAGCGCGCGGAGGGTCAAGGGGGGATGGCGAGAGGAGGGGTTTGACGATGCTCCTGCGGGCTGTCTATAGTTCCAACGTTGTTGAATTAAGGAGAGGATAGATGAGAAAGCCCAACCAGATTACGGTGGATCGAGCCTTGCTTCTCTATGTGCTGTATCTTGCCGAGCCGCACGGACTGCTGAG
This sequence comes from uncultured Nitrospira sp., assembly GCA_964641915.1. Classification (GTDB taxonomy): domain Bacteria; phylum Nitrospirota; class Nitrospiria; order Nitrospirales; family Nitrospiraceae; genus Nitrospira_D. Next base: position 9,287 of record CAZXNN010000017.1, read on the forward strand.
TGACGTCAAGTTGCAGCAGTTGGGCTTTCTCTGCGAGCTCCAGACGTTCGGGAAGGGCTTCAAGGGGTTTCACTTCGAGTTTTTCCGGTTCGCGTACGGGGCCTTCAGTAAGGACCTGGACAATGATCTGATGTCACTCCGCCGGAAAGAGCGGGTCGAAAACTTCACCCTGTCCGATCAGGCGAAAGAGGACGTGATTCCGCTCTTGCTCAAAAGCATCGAGGGCGTGGAGCCCAATGAAAAAGTGAAGGAGATCATCGATGCCGTCATGACGACCTACGGCCCTCAAGACAGCGGTACGATCACGAATTCAGTCGAGGCTGTCGAGCTGAGTACCCCTCAAGATCCCGAGTTCAAGATTCCCATCCGCGACATTGTCTTCCACACCACGCTGCTGGTTCCGCACCGCATTGAGGTGCAGGCTGAGTTCACGCTTCCGCCGGCCATTCTTGCCAAACTCAACGTCGCGATGGGGTATTAGCCGGATGACGCCTGGGGACGGTCGAATGAACCCTGCAGGCTCCCTTGCCGGAGGGCGTCGAGCTTCAGCGGGCAGGGGGCTCTTACCGGGGCGGCGATTCACCCTTGAGGGCACGGGTGGTCGTGTCGGTCAGTCCGGTCAGGGAGTCGGATGCGACGGGAACGAGCCAGGCATGCAGAGCCCGAGCGGCAGCGCCGCCATAGGCCAGGCCCGCGCCCTGGTCCTCACGCGTCACGGCGATGAAGGGGGTATTGGGATGCAGATTGCGAAATAGCACCAGCCGCGAGAGTCCGTCATGATCTGCAGAGAGCACTTCCGCCACAATCAAGTCATAGCCCGAGACTTGTCTCGGCCCCGGTTGGTTCAAGATCTCTCGGGTGTTCGGGACGCCGAGCACGGCAGCTCCGTCCTGCCCTATGGACTGACGGAGTAAGTTCCGGAACCTGTCGTCGTCACTAATAAGCAGAATTGTGGGCATGCAATGGTTCCTCTTGAATCAGTGAGCGGGACCGAGTCCGAGTCCATTCCCAGACCATCTCGGCCGTCATGGATGTATCGGGAGACGGTATCCGTTGGACTGTGTGGTTGATGAACCAGGCGGCGACTTGGGAGCGGCGCGACATGTGCAGCCGGTCGAAGAGGTCGGCGAGGTAGTTTTTGACCGTCTTCTCGCTCAAGTTGAGCTGGGCGCCGATTTCCTTGTTGGTAAGACCTTCGCTCAGGAGCGGGAGGATCTGCTGATGTCTGGGAGAGAGGTGTAGGGCCAGTCCTTGCTGGAATTCTGGTTGCTGCCCCATCCACTTCTGGGCGGTGCTCATGAGATCGTGATCGAACGACGGTTTCCCGGCCAGCACCTGCGCGACGACTCCTGGCACTTGAGCAGGAGGGATCGTTTTCAAAATACATCCTAGCGCGCCTGCCTGTACGGCGTGCATCAGCAGTTGCGCGTCGGCGGTATTGGCCACGAAAAGTACGCGCATATTGGGGTGTCGGCTAAGAAGGGTTCGGCAGAGATCAATCCCGTTACCGTCTGAAAACCATGTTCCCATCAGCACGGCATCAGGGTGGTATCGATCCACCGCTGCGAGCAACTCGGCTGCGGTGGAAGCCGGGGGGGGGAGACGCAGGTCTGGCTGATGGGTCAGAATCGCATGGAGTCCCAGGCGAGTCGGCAATTCGCGCTCGGCTATGACGATGGTGTGAGGCGCTCTGCGTGAAGGGCGTGTGGGCATATCGCGAAGCAAGGACGATGGACTGCGAGAATAGAAAGATCAGTGCGCGCTTCTGAAATGTTTGGCAATCGGTAACGAGCTGATCATTGAGTAGGAATCGATATGGTTAATTTGTCAGATAAAGGCTGACAAGCGTGTTCGTAGAGGGGAGCTACCGGATCAACTGGTGGTCAATGGCGAAACGGATCAGTTCTGCCGTTGTTCGAAGGTTCAATTTCTCCAGGATGCGCGCTCGATAGGTGCTGACGGTTTTGATGCTGATGGCGAGGTGCGCTGCGACTTCGGTCGGCGTATTCCCTGATCCGATGAGGCGAAGCACCTCGAGTTCCCGGTCCGAGAGCATCTCGTGCGGTTCCCGGTCCTCGCCGGAGGTGGTGGTGAGATCGGCGGCGAGTTGTTCCGCCAGCGCGGCGCTCACATAACGGCCTCCGTGCACGATGCGTTTCACGGCGGACGTAACCTCTTCCGGCGCGGTGTCTTTCGTGAGATAGCCGGCGGCGCCGGCTTTGAATGCACGTCTGGCGTATTGCGCTTCCGGGTAGAGGCTCAGAATCAAAACCGGGAGGTCGGGACAGAGCCGCTTGATGTCTTTGAGCGCATCGAGACCGCTTCTGTCTGGCAGATTGATATCGAGAATAACGAGATCCCACGGAGTGGCTTGAGTCTCCTCAAGGGCCTCCTGCGCAGTTCCTTTCTCGACGATCGTCAGATCGGGGAGGTCTTCTCGAAGCACGTGGGCCACACCGCGGCGGACTAGCGCATGATCATCGACCAACAGGATCTTCATGCCCCTCCTGACTCAGGTGTGATGGATAGGTGGCGGCGGCGGGCGGGTGAATGAGCACGGCCATCGGGATGTGTAGGGAGGCGGCTGTGCCTTCCGACGGATGTGGCGCAATTGTGAATGTGCCGCCGAGGAGCATGGCACGCTCGATGATGCCTTTCAGGCCGAACGAGTCGTGCCGCATCTGATGGCCTGGAGTGATGCCGGTTCCATCATCGTGGACTACCATGGTGAGCAGATCGCCGGTCCGGGTAAACGTGATGGTTACGGCCATGGCGCATGCGTGGCGCAGAACATTGGTCAGAAGTTCCTGCACAATCCTGAAGACGGCCGAGGCTGTGGCATCGTCAAATGGGGCCTCGGTCAGGGCGGGATCGACGACGACGTCGCAGGCGATCCCAGTGCGGATTTCAAATTGCTGCGCGTGAGCCTGCACAGCTGGAATCAGCCCGAGTTCATCCAGGATAGCCGGACGGAGGGAGGTGCTCACATGCCGCACCTGCTTCAGCATGGAATCATTCAGGTTTAAGAGATCAATCAGCCGGGCATCGTGGTTGTGCGTGGCCTGCTGAGGGGAGGATGCTCCCAGGTTTTTCTTCAGGGTTGTCAGCTGAAAGCGCATGGCAGTCAGCAGTTGCCCAAGTTCATCGTGAATTTCCCGGGCGATGCGGCGGCGTTCGTTTTCTTCCGCCGTCGCGGCATGTCTCGTGACGTCCTGGAGCCGTGCATAGGCAGTCCGGAGTTTGGCGTCGGACTGATGCCGGTCGGTGATGTCTTCGACCGTACCGGCAACACGGAGGGGGGCGCCCGCCTCATCACGGGTTATTTCCCCGCGGCAGCGGATATGGCGAGGTTCCCCTGAGGGACGAAGAATGCGACAGACCAGATCATAGGGCGTGCCGCGGGTGAGTGTCTCGCGGAGGGTGTTGAGAACCCGTCGACGGTCGTCCGGATGCAAGGATTCGAGAAACAGCTTGTAGGATGGAATGACGCTTCCAGTCGTGTACCCGAAAATGCGGTAGCTCTCATCCGACCAGGTGACGACGGAATCGGCAGTCCATTCCCAGCTCCCAAGCCCCGCAATCCGCTGGGCCTCCTTCAATTGCATCTCGCTCCGGCGGAGGGCCTTCTCTGCTAGCTTCCGATCGGTGATGTCCCTGCAGGATCCGGCCATGCGTTGAGGTTCGCCGCGCGAGTCCCTGATGGCCCGGCCGCGTCCCCGCAGCCAACAATACTCGCCCCGGTTTGTTCGAATGCGGTATTCCACATCGAACGGAGCCTGCTGTTGGAGATGTGCCTGAAGAGCCGAGAAAACTCGCCCGCTATCTTCAGGGTGTAACCGCTGAGCCCAGTGGGCGAGCGTGTGAAACGGTTGAGAATCATTCAGCGCTAGGATTTAGCGGATTTTGGGCGACCACCAGATCGGGTTTTCCGGGTCGAGCATGGGACGCCCCGGCAGGCGATGCCCGTCCCACCAGGCGTCGGTCGAACCTTCTGCGGCAAGGGCCAGGCGTTCCTCGCTTTGGCGCAAAGCGGCTTGCAGATGCTTTTGAGTGGTGATATCGATGAGGACTCCCTGCACCGTCTTTGGGCGACCATTTGCGCAGGTCACGGTGACGATGTCATGGACCCAGACGATTCGTCCATCTGAGGCGATCATGCGGTATTCCGCGCGATGATTGAGCCCTTGCGCGGTCGCCGCGAGGCAAGCCTGTACGGTGGTGTCACGGTCCTCCGGATGAATGTGATCGGGCCAGAACGCCGGGTCGTTCAGCCACCGGCTTACGGGGTAGCCCAGGAGCGCTTCCGCGTGCGGGCTGACGAAGGTATAGGCCAATGTATCCGGAGTGGCTTCCCAGACGACGCTGTCGAGATGATTGACGAGATTGGCGAACCGTGTCTCGGACCGTCGCAACGCTTCTTCGGCGCGTGTCCGTGCCGTGATATCGATCATCGCCCCGATCATGCGGATCGCTGATCCTGACTCGTTTCGGATGATGGTGCCGCGATCAAGGAATGTGCGGTACGTGCTATCCCGAACGTGAAATTGATACTCGCCGGTCCAGCCGGATTGTCCGGTCTCGATCGCCGACCGGATTTCTGCGAGCACGCGGTCTCGATCATTCGGGTGAAGCCGCGATTGCCAGGCTTCAATGGAAGGCTCCACGACCGGATCGTACCCGAAGACCGTCACCGCGTTCTCGCTCCACCAATGAGCGTTTGTGCGAAGGTCCCAGTCCCAGAGGATGTCGTTGGTCTGATGGGCCAGCGACTGCCAGCGCCGTTCGGACTGGAGATGGGCGATGCGGTCCCGGATTAATCGGCGGAGACCGATGGCCGTCGTCCAAATCACGATGACAGCCAACATCCGATTGAGGATGGCATAGGCCACGGGAGCGCCTGGCGGAGAGAGCGCAAAGCCGGCCGCGATCAACACGGTAGAGGCGCCGGCGATGCGAAACGGGAGCCTCGGCTCATACAGAAACGAACTCAAGAGGAGCGGGACGAGATACAGAATGGCTTCAGCATAGCCAAGCGGGGTGAGGATGTCGCCGATGAACACGACGGCGATGCTGAGGCCGGCGCTGATCGCCAATCTAGAACTTGGCCGGGAAAGCACGTGGATATATTTTCCTGTCATTGCGCCACCATGCCATGACGGCCACAGCGAGACCAACGTAGGCGGAGGGTAGCCATTTACGCACTTGGGCGATAGGGCCTTATGGTATAGAGCCAATTGCTGTTAGCGCTATCGGTGGCGGAGAGATATTACAGCTTGTAGAGCTCGCCGTATTTCTTTTCGAGGTAGGTCAGGAAGGGCTCCGGGTCGATGCTTTTCCCTGTTACGCGCCGGGCGAGGTGGTCCGGGGTGAACATGCGGCCCCAGCGGTGGATCTTTTGTTCCAGCCAGCGGCGCAGCACCAGCAATTGGCCGGCCGCGATTTCATCATGCAGATGGGGGATCTCCAGCTTGGCTTGTTCAAAAAACTGGACCGAATAGAGATTGCCCAGCGTATAGGTTGGGAAGTAACCGAAGGCGCCGAAGGACCAGTGGACATCTTGCAGCACACCCTCGGCATCAGTCGGGGGTGTGATACCGAGATAGTCCTGCATCTTCTGGTTCCAGATGCCTGGCAAATCGCCGGGGTCGGTCCGGCCCTCGATAAGATCCTGCTCGATCTCGAACCGCAGCATGATATGCAGGTTGTAGGTGAGTTCATCGGCTTCGACGCGGATGAGGGAGGGTTTCACGCAATTGATGGCCGCATAGAAATGCTCCAGATCGATGCCGCGCAATTGATGATGAAAGGTCTGTTGCAGGACCGGGTAGAAGCACTGCCAGAAGGCCCGTGACCGTCCCACGCAGTTCTCCCACATGCGCGACTGGCTCTCATGGATGCCGAGCGATACGGATTCCCCGAGCGGTGTGCCGAAGTAGCGCTGGTCGAGTCCCTGGTCGTAGAGGCCGTGGCCGCCTTCGTGAATACAACTGAAGAGGCAGGACTGTAGTTCGTGCTCATGGATGCGGGTGGTCACGCGCACATCGGTCGGATGAAACGACGTCGTGAACGGATGGGCGGAGAGGTCCAGCCGTCCGCGCTCAAAATCATAACCCATGGCGATGAGTACGAGCCGGCCGAATTCCAGCTGCCGGGCCTGATCGTACGCATGCCGGAGGATGCTGTCGTCAATCTGATGCGGACTCTGGGTCACGCGCTTGAGAAGCGGTACGAGGCGCGCCTTCATCTGGGCAAACAGCGGCCGGAGTGCGGCGATGGTAGATCCGGGTTCGTAGACGTCCAGCAACGCATCGTAGGGCGAGGTCTGATATCCAAGGTATTCCGCCTCTTCCCGTTTGAGCGCGAGCACTGTGCGGAGGTTGGGGAGAAACTGGCGAAAGTTGTTTTGTTCTTTGGCCTCGGCCCAGACCTGCTGCGCCAGGGAGGTTTCCCGGCTGAGCCTGATTACAAAATCGGAGGGGAGTTTTTTCGCGCGGCTGAAATCCCGCCAGATTTCGCGCAGCAGCGAGCGCGACGGTTCGTCCCACAGATCGCCCGGGTGATCGATGGCCTGTCCGGTCGCCGGGTCGACGGTGGCAGCGAGGATCTGTTCGATATCCGGGGAGACAAGTTTGTCGTGTGCGATGCCTTGGAGCACGGCGATCTGTTCCGCTCGCGCTTCCCCGCCGCCGGCCGGCATGTGCGTTTCCTGATCCCATGACAACACTGAGGCGGCGCTGTTGATCCTGGTGATTTCCAATAGTCTGGTGGTCAGTGGTGCCAGTGCCGCAACAGTCTTCACGTCCGGTCTCCTCGCTTGTGCTAATATCTCCGCGCGTGCGCCAGTCTACGCAATGCGCGGCGCGATTTTCAAATGATACGGATAGGTGACGAATGAAAACTTTAGTGGCGCCTGAGATCGAAGCCTATGCCCAGGCGCATTCCATGGCTGAGTCCGGCGTGGCGCGCACGCTCCGCGAAGAGACACAGCGGACGATGGAGTATGCCCAGATGCTGGTCGGGCCGCTCGAAGGGGCATTCCTGAAAATGATGGCGCAGCTGGTTGAAGCGAAGCGTGTGCTGGAGATCGGGATGTTCACGGGCTACAGTGCGCTCTGTTTTGCCGAGGCACTTCCCGATGACGGGCGCGTGGTCACCTGTGAGATCGACGAATCTTCGGCAGCCTTGGGGCGGAAGCATTTCGCCAACAGCCCGCACGGCAAGAAGATCGAGATCCGGATCGGACCGGCATTGGAGACCATGCGAGAGCTGGCCGGCCCATTTGATGTGATCTTTATCGATGCTGATAAGATCAACTACCTGAACTATTATCGCCGGGCGCTCGATCTGCTGGCGCCTACCGGCGTCATCCTGATTGACAATGTGCTCTGGGACGGCGAGGTGCTGAAACAGCCGCCGCCCGATGAGAAGACGGCGGCGATCCAGGAATTGAATCGGACGGTGGCCGCTGATCCAGGCGTGACGGCGGTGTTGGTGACGATTCGCGACGGTGTGCTGGTGATTCGGAAGAAGGCGGCGGTGTCGTGACATCGTCGTCCACCAGTGCGGCCTACGGAGCGCTTGCGCTGGCCGCCGTGTTGTGGGGCGGGTCGATTGTCGCGCAGAAGCTGGCGCTCGGATCCTTCTCCGCGGTCGAAGCGTCCGTGCTGCGTGATATCGGCGGACTGGCGATTCTGCTCACGACCTGGTGGTGGCAGGAGGGGACGCTAGCCAAGATTTCTGGCCGGGACCTCGGCATATTGTTCTGGCTCGGGCTTGGAGTGCTGGGTAATCACCTCCTCATTCTGATGGGGCTCAAGTATGTCAGCGGGGCGGTGGCGGGCGTGATTATTGGCTCCGCTCCGGTCGTGACGGCATTGCTGTCGGCCGTGATGATTCAGGATGTGCCGCTCCGATCGGTGTGGGCCGGGGGGTTGCTGTCTTGCGCCGGTGTGGCGTTGGTCTCGATTGCCGGGTTTCAGGCGGCCGGCGAACATCCGATATTCGGCAGCCTGTTGGTGTTCCTGGGCGTCGTGAGCTGGGCGCTCTATAGTATCGGCAGCCGCGCCCTGATGGATCGGATCTCGCCGCTCACGGTGAATTGGACCACGCTGCTTGTCGCCACGGCAATCCAGATTCCGCTCCTGTGGACCGATCGCAAGATGCTCGATGCCGGACCGGCTTCGGTGACGATGCCGGATTGGCTGGCGCTCGGATATCTCGTGGTTTTTGCGACGGCCGTGGCGCAGCAGGCTTGGCTGTTCGGTGTGCGGGGTATCGGGCCTTCACGGGCGTCTGTCCTGGGGAACCTTACCCCGGTTGCGGCGGTCGCGCTCTCAGCCCTCATCCTCCATGAGTCGGTCGGACCGGTGGAGGTCATCGGGATCGCGTTGATTCTTGCCGGCGTCTGGGTGGTCGATCGATCCACGAAGATGCCGGCAGACTCATAGTCCTGCTTTATAGTAGGTGATTGCCCTATCAGGAAATTCCTGATCTGGGATTATGGCCCTAGTGCTGCTTCTATTAGGGCCTTTCCTGTACGATGCCCCCCATTCATGCGCGCTCATCTGTGCCGCTCAGGTCTTAGGCCTCATTCCCCCTGCCGTTCCAAGGCCGACAGGCCGCATTGCCTGACCCAAGGTCTATGAAGACTCGGACCATTCATATCGCGATCGCCTTGATGCTGGCAGGGGCGTTCCTGCTCGATTACCTCACGCCTTTGGGGTATCAGGTATTTCTCCTCTATACGGTGCCGATTGTGCTCACGCTCTGGTTGGGGCAGGAACGGTCTGCCTATCTGGTCGCGGGCCTGGCGATGCTGACAACCTATCTCGGATTGGTTCTCTCTCCACCGGGCATTCCCGTGGAGGTGGCCTTCCTGAACCGGTCGCTCAGCGCCGTCCTCTTCTGGGTAATTGCGGTTCTTGTGATTCGGAGCCGTACCATCTTAGCGGATCGTGGGACCAGGCAATTGGCCGCCCTGGTCAATTCGTCGGTCGATGCGATCATCAGTCAGGACCTGGATGGAATCGTCACCAGCTGGAATGGGGCGGCCGAGCGTCTGTTCGGCTATGCCGCTGCTGAACGGATCGGCCATCCCCTGAGCGTTATGATGGCACCGGAGCGGGTGGGCGAAGAAACGGTGAAGAGCCGGCAACTCCTGTCCGGGGTAGCGGTGCCTCCGTATGAAACGGTGTGGTCGCATCGTGATGGATCGATGATCGCATTGTCGTTGAGCCGGTCCCCGATTCGAGACCAGTTTGGTTCCGTCGCGGGCCTTTCCACGATCGCCTCCGACAGTACCGCCAGGAAAGCCGCAGAAGTTTCGCTGAAAGAAAGTGAAGGAACGTTGCAGGCGTTTTTCGACAGTGCGTCGCTCATGATGGGTGTGGTGGAAGTGCTTGACGACGACATTCGGCATCTGTCCAGCAATCGCGCCACCGCCAGGCTTTTCGGCACCACTCCGGAGGCGATGTACGGACGGCTCTGTTCCGAGTTAGGTGTGCCGCGGGAATTGGCCCGCCTGTGGCTGCACCACTATCACCTCTGCATCAAGGAGCGGTCGCCGGTGCGGTTCGAGTACGAGCACTATGATGGGCGCGGCGGCCAGGTTGAACGGCGATCGTTATTGGCGACGGTCTCGCTGATCGGTCGAGGCGCCGATGGGACGGCCCGCTGTTCGTTCATCGTCGATGATGTAACGGAATGGAGGAAGACTGAGGACCTGCTCCGGGAGGCGCATGCCATGCTGGAGGTGCGTGTGGCTGAGCGCACGGCGGAACTCGGCAGTGCGACCGTGCGGGCCCGGACGCTGGCCCAGCGCCTCTTTGACGTGCAGGAGACGGAGCGGCGCGCCGTGGCGCAGGATCTTCACGATGAAATCGGCCAGGTCCTGACGGCGCTCAAACTGAATTTGCAGCAGGTGCACCGTGATGGCCAAGGGACAGTCTCTTCGCTGGAGTTGAATGAAAGCATCGAGATCAGCGACCAGCTCTTGGCCCGGGTGCGAAGCCTGGCGCTGGATCTGCGGCCCTCGCTGTTGGACGATTTGGGTCTCGTGCCGGCCCTGCGCTGGTATGCGGCCAAGCAGGCAGAGCGGGCCGGCTGGATGTTGCAGCTGCATCTGGATGAGGCGCCGCTGATTTTAACGGCCTCCCGGAGCATTGCCTGCTTTCGCGTCGTGCAGGAGGCGCTGACCAATATTGCCCGTCATGCCAAGGCCACATCGGTGTCGCTCTCTCTCGCGGTAGCCTCCGAGCAGGTTCGTCTGGCGATACAGGACGACGGGTGCGGTTTCGATGTGGCGGCTATGCGAGTTCGGGCGCAGCAGGGGGCGAGCATGGGGCTATTGGGGATGGAGGAACGGGTGAGCCTTGTGGGGGGCACGATGCGGATTCAGTCGGCAATCGGGCAGGGCACGTCCTTGGTCTTCTCCGTCCCGGTGACCGAGCCGCAGCAGGAGGCGTTGTCGTTATGACGAAGGTCCGCGTGCTGTTGGCCGAAGATCATCAGCTAGTGCGGGCCGGAATCCATGCGCTCCTGGATAAGATGGCCGGTGTCTCGGTGGTGGCGGAGGTCAGCGACGGGCAGGCCGCGGTGAAGGCGGTGGAGATGCAGCAGCCCGATCTGGTGCTCATGGATATTGCGATGCCCGGCTTGAATGGATTGGAGGCCGCCGGCCGGATTACGAAGAGCTGGCCGAAGGTCAAAGTGGTTATCTTATCGATGCATGCCAATGAAGAGTACCTTCGCCAGGCCCTGAAGGCCGGAGTGACAGGGTACTTGCTGAAAGGCGCGGACATTCAGGAATTGGAGCTGGCGATCAGAACGGTCAGCAAGGGCGAGCCCTATCTGACTCCGTCGGTGGCGCGGTACGCAATTGAGGCCTACCAGCAGGAAGGGGCTCGTCCGCTCAATCCGCTCGATCGGCTCAGTCCGCGTCAGCGAGAGATTTTGCAGCTCATCGCCGAAGGCCACTCGACCAAAGAAATTGCCTTCCGGTTGGGGCTCAGCGCTAAAACGGTTGAAACGCATCGTTCCCTACTGATGGAGCGGCTGGATATCCATGACGTCGCCGGTCTCGTCCGGTTTGCGATCCAGGTCGGGCTGGTCCATCCCTCTTCATAACGCACAACGGTCTCCGGACACGACATCTGTATCGGGAACGATGTCCCTCAGGAATTTCCCCACTAGGTAGGGACCAATGCCTCTGGTAAGACTGTCAATCTGATCGGCGAATACCCACTGTTGTGTCATCCGGGGGCTTGATGGTTGTCATTGGACTCTTGGTGAAGGGGCCGCAAGGGGAAGAGTACTTGGCGACCGGCGAGTCCGAGGTGGGAGATGGGCCCAAGCCGTTTCGGATTTTCCGGCGCGAGCCGCAGGGCTGGGTATCGGCTAATCTGTCGACGCATGAGCAGGCTCGCTTACGCGCTGAGGCGATGATCGAGATCTACAAAATGGCGAGGCAATTTGGTGTCGGAGTTCCGTGGCCATCCCAGGGACTCAATCCCGATGCTCCAGGATCATAACCACCGTCCAACGGGAGACTCGATTCGGGTGCTGGTGGTCGACGATCATCATATCCTCCTCCGTGCCTTGGAGGACTGGTTGAGCGGGGTGCCGCTGGTCAAGGTGGTCGGGATCTGCGGATCGGCCAGAGACGCCCTCAGCTGTCTCCCTGAACGGCGGCCTGATCTGGTGTTGCTCGATGCGAATATGCCCGACATGGGCGGCCTCGACGCGGTCGAGCCGATCAAGCAATCGAATCCGTCCGTTCGAGTGGTCATCATGTCCTTCGACGAAGTCCATCTCGCTATCGCGCGAAGGATGCCGCAGGTCGACAAGGCTATCGATAAACACCATCTGCGCGAGCAGTTTCCTCTTTTCATTCAGGAGATTGTTCGCGCCAGGCCCTCCATCTGAGTGGCCATCTTCCTCTCCTTGGTCGTGATTCTCTCCTCGCC
>CAZXNN010000018.1:0-20424 GCA_964641915.1 uncultured Nitrospira sp.
GACACTCCCGCGACCGCGTCGCAGCAGGAATGTTCGTCTGAGTTCCGCCAAGTTCACGAGTACCGGCGGACGGCTCAGCACGCCACAGGCTCGGGCAACCTATGTGCGGCGAAAACTGCAAGCCATGGTCCGTCGTTCGCCGCAAGTCGTAGTGAAACTCGTCAGGGCGCCGAAAGGGATGAAGGGCATTTCGAATAACCTCACCTACATTTCACGTGATGGCCAACTCGAGATTGAGGATCAAGACGGCCAGGTGATCCAGGGCAAAGAAGCCGTGGCCGATCTAAAAGCCGAATGGCGCGACGGCGGGATGCCGATCGCCGCAGACTCGACCATGCGCGATGCCTTTCATCTGGTCCTCTCTATGCCGACACGCACCGATCCCTTATCTGTGCAGCGCGCGGCTCGTGACTTCGCAACGCGAGAGTTTTCAGGATTTCAATACGCGATGGTGCTCCACACATTTGAGACCGATCCTGATCCGCACCCCTCTCCGCATCCGCATGTCCATCTGACGGTCAAAGCAGCGGGCCTCGACGGGGTCCGCTTGAATCCGAGGAAGGCCGATCTGCAACGCTGGCGGGAGGGGTTTGCGGAGGCCTTACGGGAGCATGGCATCGAGGCCATCACCACGAGTCGGATTCATCGCACGACTCATGAACGGTGGAGGGTCCAGCATCTCCGAGGTCGCATGGCCAAGGCGAAGGTGCTGGATCGTCAGCAGCGCCAGACGCATCTGCCGAGGAATCAACGGGAGGTGATGCACCACTACCAGCAAGTCATGAAGACGCTCGCGCAATCCGATCGAGGAGAGGACCGACAGCTCGCCGCGGATCTCGTGCGCTATCTCAAGGCACCTGATCGTACTCCGAAGATTGACAGCGAACGAGGGAAGGATCGTGAACGATGAGACGTTCTGCCATTCAGACGCTCCTCGAGAGAGCGGAGAAGGCGGTCACGCAGATTTAAGTGGCACCTTATCGCAGCGTCAGACCCGTTGCCCCAAGGAAGATTGCAGGATAACGGGATGCCCCCCTTGAATCTGCTTCTCATCCCGTCACATACTTTAACGTTATGGCTCTTCCATTAGCTGATCCTTCTAAGCCACTCCAAAACCTTGAAACCGACGTTGCCTTGCGCGCGATTCTCGAAGGCACCGCAACGGAAACTGGGCAGCAGTTTTTCGCCGCGCTGGTTCAGAACCTGGCCAAAGCTCTCGGTACGCACGGCGCCTGGGTGACGGAATATTTCCCTGAGCTGCGTCGTCTTCGGGCCCTGGCCTTCTGGATGGACGGTCAGTGGGTCAAAGACTATGAAGTGGACGTTGTCGGAACGCCTTGTGAGCGGGTGATCGATACGGCCAAGCTGGTGCATTTTCCCGACCGCGTGCTGGAGCTCTTTCCTCAGTCGGAGGATATGAAAGCCGCTGGCGTCGTCAGTTACCTGGGTGTGCCGTTACAAGGCATAGACGGGCAGATTCTCGGACATATGGCAGTGATCGACCGACGGCCAATTCCGGAAGAACCACGTGTTCATGCGGTGTTTCAGATTTTTGCTGCCAGGGCTGCAGCGGAACTGCAGCGGCTGCGGGCTGAAGCAGAAGTACGAGCACGGGAGGAAAAAGTCGGTCGGCTGTTGGGTAGTGCAATGGATGCGATCATCGAATTGGATGATCAGCTCCAGATGACCCGTGTCAATCCTGCGGCGGAGAAAGCCTTTGCCTGTCAGGCGGACGACATGATCGGTCAGAAATTTTCTCGATTCGTCAACCGAGAAGACCTAGTTCGGTTGCAAGCCTTGATCACTAAGCTCGACGAGCTCCCAGAGGGGCAGCAGTCGCAATGGATTCCAAGTGGACTCACGGCATGCCGCGCTGATGGAGGATCATTTCCTGCCGAAGCGACCTTGTCCCGATTTGAGGTGCATCGCCATAAATTCACGACGCTGATTCTTCGCAATGTCCATGATCGAGTAGAAGCGGAAGAGAAAATCCAGACGCTGACGACCGAAACCGAGCTGCTCAGGCAAGAATTACAGGCACTCCATCAGGATGGGGTTTTGCTCGGTGAGAGTGCAGCACTTCAGCGGGTCATTCAAGACATCGCGTCGGTAGCAAGGACTGATGCGACCGTGCTGATTACGGGTGAAACCGGAACTGGCAAGGAACTCGTGGCCCGAGCTATTCACGAGGCCAGTTCTCGACGAGAACGACCGTTAGTCACCGTCAATTGCGCTGCGATCCCGGCGACCTTAATCGAGAGCGAACTTTTCGGTCATGAAGCGGGTGCCTTCACCGGCGCGACCAAGAAGAGAGAAGGCCGATTTGCCCTTGCCGATAAGAGCACCATTGTGCTCGACGAAATCGGAGAATTACCGCTTGAATTGCAGGCGAAGTTGCTCCGTGTGCTGCAAGAGGGTGAGTTCGACCCAGTTGGCAGTTCAAAGACCAGAAAAGTCGATGTACGGGTGCTGGCTGCGACCAACCGTGATTTACCGAAGTTCGTCAGTGAGGGAAAATTCAGAGAGGATCTGTTCTATCGGCTCAACGTGTTTCCTCTCCAGTTGCCGCCTTTGCGCGAACGTGGCGACGATGTGGTGCGATTGGCCTCCGTGTTCATACAACGGTTTGCCAAAAAAATGGGTAGTGTTGTTGCGCCACTGAACGCTGATGATGTGCGTCGTCTGAAAAGCTATGGATGGCCTGGCAATGTGCGCGAACTGCAGAATGTCATCGAGCGTGCCGTCATTACAGCGATTGATGGCCGGTTGAATCTGGACCGTGCATTGCCTGAACCCATCACGAAATATTCTCCGCCAGACCAATCCCGTCAGTCAGAGTTGGGGACGATTCGCACTGCGAAAGAGCTGGAAGAACTCGAGCGTACCAATATCCTCCGTGCGCTCGAAGCCGCGAACTGGAAAGTTTCAGGTGAACAGGGCGCTGCGAAACTACTGGGTATCAATGCCTCCACACTGTCATCCCGTATGAAAGCACTCAAGATTCGGAAACCTGCCACCAGCTGATCTGCTCCTCTGAGTATCACAAACCATTCAAGCCTCTGTTCTTTGCGAAATCTCGCAAGTGCGCTCGTGAGATTCCACGACTCGTGAAACCTCACAGACCCCATCGTGCCACGTTCCCCCTCCAACCTCTGGAAATTCCATAACATCATCGATTTATCGTTCTGGCATCGATGCTGCTCTAGGCATTCGCCATCAAGGTCATCACGTACAGCAAGAAGCTGAACATCAGACTTAATTCATTGGATCGGAGCAGGATCAGACATGATACCAACACGATGTTTACTCGCGGCAACGTTACTATTGGTCGGTTGTGGGTCCAAGGATGAACCTATCACGGCGGTGGCCTCGGCTACTTCACAGGACAGCATTCAGGCTGAAGTGGTCGAGATCACATACGCTTCAGTGCCGATCCACATTGACGTGACCGGTCAGGTGACCGCGATCTTTCAGGCTGCGCTGTCCAGTCGTATCCAAGGAACCATCAACACCCTGTTTGTTCGAGAAGGCATGCCGGTCATCAAGGGACAGACGCTAATTCAGTTGGACCATCGCGATGTACGGGCTGACTTGGCGCGCGCTTCGGCGGAGGTGGAAAACACGAAGGCCCAGCTCGACCGCATGAACCAGTTGTACGCCCAAGATGCCGTTTCAAAACAAGAAATGGAAAATGCGACTCGGGCCTACAAGGTCGCAGAAGCCAACCGCAAGGCTGTGCTCGCCCAGCTTACTTATACGACCGTCAAAGCGCCGTTCGACGGCGTGATTACCGAAAAAATGGTGGAAGCAGGTGAATTGGCATCGCCAGGGCAGCTCCTGTTGAGGATGGAAAATCCCCGACAACTACGGCTTCACGCCACTGTAGCGGAGGGAGATGTGAGATCGGTATCTCTCGGTGACAAGATTTCTGTGGTCATTGACGCTTTGGGTGAACAAGCGCTGGATGGCGTCGTCGGTCAAATTCTGCCAGCTGGCGATTCGCACACCCACACGTTCACTGTGAAAGTGGACTTACCTGCAGAACCAGGGCTGAAAACCGGCATGTTCGGACGATTCCAATTGGAGAAAGGAACTCGCAAGACGATTCTCGTGCCATGGACCGCTGTTGTCGATCGCGGTGAACTCACGAGCGTCTATATCGTCGGCTCGGATCAGATCGCCCGCCTGCGCTGGGTCAAAGTCGGTCGGAGACTCGACCAAGAGGTCGAAATCCTGTCCGGTGTGAATGCCGGCGAGTCGGTCCTGCTCGATGCGACTCGCGGTTTCGAGGGTGCGGTCGTCAAGATCGTCGATGCTGTGGCGTCACCTGCTGTGCCAACACCGTGTCGTGTGCCCTGTCAGTCACCACGGTCAACAGGTACGAGTTCTATCGCTCAGGTTTCAGATAGCAGTTCTTATTTGAAACCTTACACTCAAAAAATGGTCAACCAATGACGAACTACCGCCCTACTCTGTCAGGCCGCATCGCCGCTCTCTTCATCGGGAGCAAGCTGACGCCGCTCATCATGGCGGCGGCATTGTTGCTGGGTCTGTTTGCGGTCGTCGCTACGCCGCGTGAGGAAGAACCACAGATCGTCGTTCCCATGGCTGACGTCTGGCTGCCCTTTCCTGGCGCCTCTGCCAAAATCGTCGAAGAGCAGCTGACCAAGCTCTTCGAGCGTAAGATCTCCGAGATCAAGGGAGTGGAGTATGTGTATTCGATCTCGAGGCCTGGGGGTGCGCTGATCATCGTCCGTTTCTACGTCGGCCAACAGATGGAGCAGAGTCTGGTCGATCTCTACGATAAGCTGATGTCGAATCAAGACCTGTTACCGCCGGGGGCCGAACCTTTTGTGGTTAAGCCGAAGGACGTGAACGACATCCCGATTGTGACCATCACCCTGTCGAGCGACCAGTATGGCGAATTCGAATTGCATCAATTGGCCGAACAGGTGTTGGAGGAGACCAAGAAGGTTACCGGCACATCCGGAGGCTTCATCATCGGCGGCCGGACGCGAGAGCTGCGGGTGCAGATAGACCCAGCAAGACTGAAGGCCTATGGGCTGACCCCCCTGCAAATCGAGGCCATCATTCGTGGAGAGAATCGAGCCTTGCCGGCTGGTCGGTTTGACAACCACAACCAGAACTTTCTCGTAGAAACTGGTCGGTTCATTCGATCGCGTGAAGACTTAGAAAGCATAGTCGTCGGCGTGAGCGATCAACGACCGGTCTATTTGCGGCAAGTGGCGGAGATCATCGATGGGCCAGCCGAAGCGACAAACTATGTCTGGTTCGGTCTCGGAGCCGGTGATATCTCGGTTGACGCCTCTCATCAGACCCGTCATGAGTCTTCGGCTGTGACCGTGGCCATCGCCAAACAGGGTGGGGTCAATACGGTCACCGTGGCCGAGCAGGTTATCCGTAAGGTCGAAAACATGAAAGGCGTGACAGTTCCGTCGGATGTCCGCGTCACCGTCACGCGCAATTACGGGGAGACCGCGCAAGAGAAGGCCAACGACTTGCTGTGGCACCTGCTTATTGCCATCGTGGCCGTGGTCCTTTTCCTCGGCATTGCGTTAGGACCTCGCCCGGCCCTCGTCGTGTCTGTCGCGATTCCGCTCACCCTTGCCTTGACGATTTTCACGTCCATGCTCATCGGCTACACGATCAACCGTGCCACGCTCTTTGCTCTGATTTTCTCCACCGGCATTCTGGTGGACGATGCCATCGTTGTCGTCGAGAACACGTACCGACATCTGAGGCTGCGCCTTCGTCCCCATGACGAAGCAGCCATCTATGCCGTCGATGAAGTCGGCAATCCGACGATTCTGGCGACCTTCACCGTCATTGCATCGCTTCTTCCTATCGCGTTCATATCTGGTTTGATAGGTCCTTACATGAGGCCAATTCCCATCAATGCCTCCATCGCCATGTTCTTTTCCTTGCTCGTCGCTTTCGTGGTGATTCCGTGGTTCTACCGAACCTGTTACCGTCCTGGGGTTGCCGTTAAAGATGTTGGTCACGATGAACATGAAACGGGATTCATGGCACGTCTTTATCGTCGGGCGCTCGCTCCTCTGCTGGTCCGCCCGTTCTTAGCCTATTCCTTCTTGGGCGTGGTCACTCTCTTGCTGGTCGGATCATGCCTCTTGTTTTACACACGGCATGTCGTCATGAAGATGCTGCCGTTTGACAACAAGAGTGAAATCCAGTTGGTGATCGATATGCCGGAGGGGACGACACTTGAGGAAGCCGCCCGCGCCACCAAGGCCCTGACCCAATACCTCCGCACCGTTCCCGAGGTGCGGAACTACCAGGCCTACGTCGGTACCGCGTCTCCCTTCAATTTCAACGGCCTGATGCGCCACTACTTTCTGCGATCGCTGCCGCACGAAGCTGACATTCAGATCAACTTGGTAGCCAAGGCTGAACGGCGGGCTCAGAGCCATGAGATCGCACAGAGGATTCGTCCCTCTATTCACGAAATTGCGCGTCAGTATGGCGCGAATGTCAAGGTCGTTGAAGTACCGCCAGGTCCACCTGTGCAATCGGTATTGGTCGCGGAGATTTACGGGCCCGACTATGGCCGGCAACTTGCTGTCGCGAGCGAGGTTCGATCGCTGTTCGAGTCCACGCAGGGGGTTGTCGATGTCGACGACTCTGTCGAGGCGGATCAGGTGAAGTACGTCTTCACGGTTGATCAGGCGAAAGCAGCGCTTGCCGGTATTTCATCCGAGGAGATTGTGAACACGTTGCACATGGCATTAGAGGGAACGAAAGTAGGACTCGTTCATATTCCTCGAGAAAAGAGTCCGGTCCAAATCATGCTGCGCCTCCCGTTGGCCAAAAGAACGGAGCTCGAACATCTCGGGGAACTTGGTTTGAGGACGAAGAGCGGCGGACTCGTCCCGCTCTCCGAACTGCTCACGGTCGAACAGACGGTACAGGACAAAGCGATTTACCATAAGAACCAGAAACCCGTGGTGTATGTGACGGCCGATGTGGGAGGGCCAGGATCAGAGAAGGCGGAGAGTCCCATGTACGGCGTACTCGGAGTCGGGAAAAAACTGGAAGACTATCGGCCGGACGAAGGATATCGGATCGAACAATACTACACGTCCCAACCCTGGTCGGAAGACAAGATTGCGATGAAATGGGATGGGGAATGGCAGATCACCTATGAGACGTTCCGCGACATGGGCATGGCCTTTGCTGTCGCGATGTTGCTGATTTACCTCCTGATCGTCGGGCAGTTCCAATCCCTTCTCACGCCGTTGATCATCATGGCGCCGATTCCACTCACGTTGATTGGCATCCTACCGGGTCATTGGTTGACAGGATCCTATTTCACGGCTCCGTCGATCATTGGTTTCATCGCGCTCGCTGGCATCATCGTCCGGAACTCAATTTTGCTCGTGGATTTCATCCAGCTACAAGAGCGCGCTGGTGTTCCGTCGCTGGAGGCGGTCATCAAAGCCGGCGCGATCCGTATGAGACCGATCCTCTTGACGGCCGCCGCGCTCATGGTCGGCGCCTTCGTGATCATCATCGATCCGATCTTCCAGGGGCTGGCTGTATCCCTCCTGTTTGGAGTAGGAGCTTCGACATTGCTCACACTGTTCGTGATTCCCTTACTCTACTATCGCATTGTTGGACAAACGGTCCAATCCGACCGCCCCTCCGTGGAAATTGCGGTGGGAAGCCGAGAAGCGGTCATTCATCGCGCGCAGGAAGAAGGAGTTTTAGTGTGAGGGAGCGGAGATGGCCTTTTCGCAAGAGACCGGGTTTTCCCTTTTAGGAGATGGAGAGCTGTCATGGTGCTGTTCCGAAGGATAAGAATGCAGCCTCTCACAATCGGATTGCTTGTTGTGTGGGCTTTCTTGCCTTGTTTTGAACTCTGGGGCTGGAGTGATGGAGTGGTCAGTCTGGAGAAGGTGGCCAGTTCGGGTCCTCCTGAACTCCGGCTCAATCTGCACGACGCCATCCAGGCGGCGATCGACAACAACGTCAACGTTCGCTTGCTGAAAGAACGTATTGCGGCGGCCCAGGCTCAGGCCAACGCGAGTTTTGGGAGCCTGTTGCCGAACGTATCCGGATACGTGAATGGGCGCAACCAGACGGTCAACCTCGCCGCATTTGGACTTCCTGCCGATCGGCTTTCCGGTTTGGGCATGGCTCGCAGCGTAACGGAACCCTTCGAAGTCTATGATGCGCGGGCCACCTTGGTTCAAAATATTTTCAGCCTGAGCCTCATCCAACGGTGGCGTGCCTTGAAAACAGGCGTAGATGTCGCCGGTCTTGAAGCGGAAGTGACGAAGCGGGATGTGATGGCGACCGTTGGATTGCTCTATATCGAAGCCCTGCGTTCTGACGAGGCGGTCAAGGCTCGCCAAGCCGACATTGAACTGGCACAACAACTCTTTAAGCTGGCCAAAGACCGTAAAGCTGCTGGCGCGGCGACAGGACTGGACGTGACGCGGGAAGAGGTCCAGTTGGAAAACAATCGTCAGCGCTGGTTAGTAACGAAAAACGAACAGGAAAACGCGCGCCTCAATCTGATCCGTGCGCTTGGGATCTCTTTCGAGGTGCGATTGGTGCTGACGGAGCAACTCATGTTTATCCCGGTGGAGGCACAGGCACCGGAACAGGCTCTCATGACCGCGTTGGAACAACGATTGGAGTTGAGAGCACAAGAAAACCGTCAGAAGTCGGTAGCGCTGAGCCTCAGTTCCGTCACGAGCGAACGGTTGCCGTCGATCTCGCTGAATGGTGATTACGGATGGATTGGAATCAAGCCGGAAGACGCGATGACGACCCGTTCGATCGGATTGATGTTCTCGGTTCCGATCTTCGACGGAGGTCAGCGGGAGAGTCGTATCTCGGAGACCCGCAGCCGAGTGAGGCAGGAATCGCTCCGCATGAAGGACGTATCGGATCAAGTCACGCTTGAGGTGCATACCGCGCTTCTCACGCTGGAGTCATCAACACAGCAGGTGGCAGTCGCTGAGAAAGGCCTGGAATTGGCGCTGAA
This sequence comes from uncultured Nitrospira sp., assembly GCA_964641915.1. GTDB lineage: Bacteria > Nitrospirota > Nitrospiria > Nitrospirales > Nitrospiraceae > Nitrospira_D. The sequence continues at coordinate 9,032 of CAZXNN010000018.1, forward strand.
GGAGTTGATCTTTGCGAGGGATCGATTTACCGCTGGCCTGGGAACCAATATAGAAGTGACGAACGCGCAGGCATCCGTGGCGCGTGCGCGGGACAACCACATCGAAGCCCTGTTTCGCTTCAATGCTTCACGGATCAATCTCGCTCGGGCCAAGGGTGAGATCGAAAAGCTGTTCTAACGACCCGTCGAAGTGCTTGTCCTCAACTTCTACTCCCTCTCCGTACGCATGAATTAGTCGAATATTCAGAAGCTCCGGTGAAGATCGTCCGCTTCATCCCTCGTCATTTCATTCATCGCTCCGAATTTCCCGCTGATCGGCTCACCAAATTTCACAAATCATCTCGTGAGATTTCGTAAGTCACGCGATGTCGGCATGTGCCAATTCCCTTTCGTATGAATCTAAGTGATTGAACTTCCATGGTCTCACTGGATTCCATTGTGCTGGCATCAATACTGCTGTAGGGACTCGCCATAGGGATATCCACTCACAACAAGGAGCAGCATGATAACGACGAGTTACGATTTGCTTACAGATCACCTCACTATCACCACCTCACGGCCCAACCGATTGCATTCGGCGCCCGAGAACGGAAGGAGGCATCCTATGAAATCACTTCGCATTATCGGGTTCGGCGCGGCCGCTCTGCTCGCCTGGGCCACTCTCAGCTCGGCCACAGAATCGATGGCCGCGCCCATGGCGACGACGAGCCTGTCTGACACGGTTCCCCTCTACACGAACCTCGGCTCCCACCACAAACGCATCTCCACTCGAGTCGCGGCCACACAGCAGTACTTCGACCAAGGCCTACGACTCACCTACGGATTCAATCATGCGGAAGCGATCCGCTCGTTCACACGCGCCGCAGAGCTCGATCCCACCTGCGCCATGTGCTACTGGGGGATCGCCCTCGCCTATGGGCCGCACGTCAATGCCCCAATGGATTCGACGAGCGGAGTTGCCGCCTATGCGGCAGTGCAGAAAGCATTATCTCTTCAATCCCACGCGACAGCGCCTGAGCGCGCCTACATCGAGGCACTCGTCCGGCGCTACGAGGCGGACCCACCGGCCGATCGCGTCCGGTTGGATACAGCATATTCACGCGCGCTGGGGCAGGTCGCGAAGACCTATCCCAAGGATCTCGACGCGGCAGCGCTCTATGCCGAATCGCTGATGGATCTCCGCCCGTGGAACTACTGGCGACCCGATGGGACTCCGTACCCAGGCACAAAGGAAATCGTACGCCAGCTTAGGAAAGTCATCTCGTCGAATCCGAACCATCCCGGCGCGTGCCATTACTACATCCATGCCGTCGAGGCGGTCAACCCGAAGGCCGCGGTGCCGTGCGCCGAACGGCTTGCTCGGCTCATGCCAGGGGAAGGGCACATGGTCCACATGCCTGCGCACATCTACATCCGCGTTGGGCGCTGGAACGACGCCATAAAGGCCAACCAACATGCCATCCACACCGATGAGGTGTTCATCGAAGGACAGCATCCGGTGGGCGTCTATCCGCTCGCGTACTACCTGCACAACATCCATTTCCTCGCCTTTGCCTCCACGATGGCGGGCCAGAGTGCCCAGGCAACCGAAGCGTCCAATATACTCACCTCCAAGGTGAACCTTGACGCCGCGCGTCAGGTGGGAATGCTGCAGGAGATGCTGCCGTACCACGCGCTCACGCTCACGACGTTCGGACAATGGGATAAAGTGCTTAGCGTGCCACTTCCACCGGAAGACATCCGCTTCTCGTATGCCATGGCCTCCTATGCACGCGGCGTGGCGTACGCCGCCAAAGGTGAGTGGGCGGATGCGCAAGCCGCGCTCGACAGGGTGACGGAAGCCGACGCTGCGACACCCGAAGGGGCCGAGGGAAAGACGGCGCTCTCGATCGCCGTGCATGCGCTGTCCGGTGAGATTGCCACTCGCAGCGGCGACCTAGATACCGGCATCACTCATTTCCGGGAGGCGGCCAAGATCGAGGACGGGGGACTCTACTTTGAACCGCCCAAGTGGTACTACCCGATTCGGCACTCCCTCGGTGCCGCACTACTGAAAGCGGGCCACCATGCTGAGGCCGAGAAGGTCTATCGCGAGGAGCTTCGTCGGTTCCCAGAGAATGGCTGGTCCCTGTTTGGGCTTGCACAGGCGCTCCGGGCGCAGGGGAACAGTGAATTTGCCTCTGCGGAAGCGCGTTTCAGTCGTGCGTGGGCAAGCACAGATGTGACGCTAACAGCGTCGAGGTTCTAGCGATAGGGAAACGTCGCATGGTCAGTATGTGCCGCAGCATAGTAAGAGCAAAGAAATGTCTCACGCTACAGACTCGGCATCGGATCATCTACTCTCGATGAGGAGCAGAACAATGACGACGATTCACAACCTTGGCTGGTGGTACTGGGCGATAACTGTAGTCCTACTTAGCGTTGGTCTCTTCGCCGGGCAGGCGGGAATCTTTCTGGGGATGGCGCTGTGGAATAGCAGGCAACCGCTCAGATGGTTACTACTCCGACAGGCTTATTTCTCTGTTCAGGTGAGCGTACCACCCTGTAGTGAGGTGTATCGCCGAATATCCCTTGAGCGGGTGCACAGATGAACTGGGAGTCAATCTGCCGGAATGCCGACCGGCTTTTGTTTCGGCAACAAATCAACATTCAATGTCAGAGAGAAGGAGACACACAAATGGAGGGCACTATGTACGACATGAAGAACCTTGGCAGGTTAAAGCACTTGGAGGTTCACGCACCCGAAACGACGAAGGCATTTTGGGCCTTTGATAAGGCAGCCTGGTCAGAAGGAGCCATTCCGAAAAAGCACAAAGAGTTAATCGCCATTGCCGTTGCACTCACCATCCAATGCCCTTATTGCATCGATCTCCATGTGGGAAGGGCGAGAGAGGCGGGGGCGTCGGAACCAGAGATCGCTGAAACCGTTTTAGCCGCTGCGGCATTGCGCGCGGGTGGAGCGATCACCCATGGCACACATGCCCTGAAGGGAATCTGAAGGAGCCCTTCATGAGAAGGTGTTCAAATCTCTACACGTTCTGGAGAATGTCCTCTCCGCTCTCAAGCGGCAGAAGCCATCCGTAATGTGAGCCATATCTCGTAGTAATTGAATACCATTAGTACCTCAAATTCAACAATGAAATAGCTATTTGGAAAGGAGAATCGAACATGCTTTCACTTGGAATATTTGTACGACTTGAAGCGAAACCGGGCAAGGAACAAGAGGTTGCCGCCTTTCTAAAACAAGGTCTTGACCTGGCGAATCAGGAAACGACCACTCCGCTGTGGTTCGCGCTTCGCCTTGGCCCATCTACATTCGGTGTATTCGATGCGTTTCACGATGAGTCAGGAAGGCAAGCTCACCTCAACGGGCCCATTGCCAAAGCACTCTTGGCCAATGCACCAAATCTGTTGGCCGTATCACCTTCCATAGAAAAAGTGGAGGTTCTGGGGGCCAAGCTTCCGCAGGAGATGGGAGTGTCCTAGAGTGCATGTCGGCTGGCGGCCTTTTTCTGTGGAGGCCGCCAGCCGGACAAACAATGCAATCTGACAGCAATATTAGGAGGTTCAAAATGCAGATAAATTTCAGACAGCCTTAATCACTGGCAGCTCACGAGGGTCTTGCTACACGTAGGGATAGTCCATCTGTGTCGTGACCAGCGCCCGCGCTTCTGCCCCAGCAAGCTGCTCGACTAGGTAAAGCCCAAGGTCAATGGCCGATGTCACGCCGCGAGCCGTGATGATTCCCCCTTCGTCCACCACACGATCATCGACGATCTGGGCACAGTATGGCCTCAACTCCTCAACGGCGTTGCGGTTGGTGGTAGCACATTTGTCTTTCAGGAAGCCCGCTGCGCCGAGCAGGAGCGAGCCGGTGCAGACTGACGCTTTGAGCCTCACGGGCTCTGATGTTCGAAGCCAGGTGATGAATGTCTCGTCATACTGAAGCGCTCGTGTGCCCATTCCACCAGGAACGATAATAAGATCATAGTGGGAGAGTGGTTGACCCACGACGCTCGGTGCAATGTGGAGGCCCTTGTCATCGGCCACATCCGTGGTCAACGCACAGATGTCCCATTCGAAACCGGGCATGAGCCCCGTCGACTTTAGGCGGGTGAGCGGGTCGTATGCACCGATGAAGTCCATCATGGTCATGCGATTAAAAATGATGAAGGCGGTCTTCATAGGAGTTTACGGCGCGGATGGGAGTTCTATCCTCTTCGCGTTCATCGAATAGTGAGCAGATGATTTGTTCACTCTTCCCGACGAATCAAAGCAAAAGAACTCAGCCACCATTCCATTCACTCCCTTGTAGTAAATAACAAGGCTTTCAGCGCCGACCAAGATGGAGTGCAATTCAAAGTGCAATGAAGGTAGTCGGGCAAGGGCCTTGGCCCAATACGCGGCAACTGCGCCTTTTCCTTTCAGCACTCCGGACGGTTCCCCGACAACCTCTGCAATATACGGAGAAGCCATTTCGAAGTCGTCGGCATAGTGAGGTAAAATGCGATTCAGGTCGCGGCTGTTCCAAACCGCCACCCACTCTCCCGCAAACCGTGCAGCAAATTCGTGTGAGATCATGCGCTACCTCTCTTCAGGCGGGACGACTCGGATGCTCTCGGAAAACCGCCGATGCGCGCCGATGTCAACCGGCCGATGTCTGGGCGTTGTGCTCGCTGGATCTTTACCCAGAAAGTTGTCGCCCCTCCAGTTCTTGGACGGACGTATAGGACGCGGCGCAAAGCCCCCGCCGCAGTTAGGACAGACATTCGCCAACACCAGTTCGACGCATGCAGCGCAGAACGTACACTCATAGCTGCAAATACGGGCTTCGGTCGAGTTCGGCGGCAACGCCTTGTTGCAATGTTCGCAGATTGGTCTAAGCTCTAGCATCGGAGTTCCCCCGTCGTTTTACGCGATGACGTCCACCTGTCGACACACCGACATCCTGTGCAGTATGAATTGCTCTCGATCGGCTGCGAAACCGTGCCGGTGGAAGACCAAACTGCCGTTTGAAAGCACGGTTAAAGGATGGCTCCAACGCATAGCCGACTTCGTCTGCGATCTGCGCTACGCTGTTGCTCGTGGATTGGAGCAGTTGCGCGCCAAGCTGAAGTCGCCAGCGTGTGAGGTAGGAGATGGGACTTTCCGAGAGATACCGCTGGAAACGCTCCGCCAGAACGGAGCGTGAAATTCCGACTTCGTTCGCCAGTGTGGCGATAGTCCAAGGACGGGCGGGCTTGCGATGTAACAGAGCCAGGGCTTTTCCGACTTCGAGATCGCGGACACCGGCCAACCATCCAGTTTGTTCAGGCGGAAGCTGTGCGATATAGCGTCGCAGCGTTTCGATGAACAAGATTTCTGACAACTTGGCAAGTACAGCGGCCCCACCGGGCTTGGACACATCTGCATGATCCACTGAATAGCGAATGGTCTGTTCCAGCCATTGGCCCGACGCATCGGTGCGGATACTCACCTTGAACATAGGCGGCAGGCCGCCAAGGATGACATGGCTGAGGTGAGGCTCACACCTCATGTAGCCGCAGATGAATTTCGCGACTTCCCCGCCGCCGCCCATGCGAGAAACTTTGAGGCCTTGAAATAACATTCGTTCCAGTTGTCGCTCGCTGTCCACCGGGGTGACGGGTGGACCGTTTCCCATGATGTGCGGATCACCATGCGGGAAGATGACAAGGTCTCCTGCTTGAAGAGAAACCGAACGGATGTCGTTTTCAATATGGGCGTAGCCTCGCCCTTCTGTCAGGAGGTGGAAAATGATCACATGCTTGGAGTCCTCGGCCACATAGGGAGCCACGCTACGCGAAGCTGGCGCGCGTAAACACCAGGGCAGGGAAAACTCTGCATTGTAAAACAAGGCACCGTCGAGCCTGACGACCTTGAGCACTTCCGACAACGGGTCCATGTGCGTTCCCAACTCACAGCCGCATGCCGGTTAATTATACCGGACGCAGGAGCAAGTAATCTGTACCCCAGCCGGCTCTTGTTAAGAGAATCAGACGCTAGGATAAGGTAACGGCCGACTCTTGCCCCTATAGTGCGGTATACGGCAGCAACGATTCCATACCAATCACACAATGGAGGCAGTCATGTATGACATGAAGAATCTGGCCAAGCGGAAGAGCCTCGAGGCACACGCGCCGGAGGCGATGAATGCATTTGTGGCGTTCGACAAGGCGGCTCTGGCAGCCGGAGCCATTCCGGTCAAATATAAAGAGTTGATCGCGCTCGGCGTCGCCTTCACGACCCAATGTCCCTATTGCATCGAGATCCACGCAGGGAATGCGCGAGGCGCAGGCGCAACGGAGCAGGAGATTGCGGAAGTCGTGCTGGTCGCCGCGGCGTTGCGTGCTGGCGGAGCGATCACTCACGGCACGCATGCGTTGAAGAGAGTCTGAATAGAATTCTCAAACCAATGTCATAAACACAAGGAGGAAATCCCCATGAGCAAGTTTGATCGATACGCATTCAGCGCGAGTCCATCGTTTGACGAGGCACAGACTCGGGAGGCCTTCTCCCACGCCGTACCGCTGAAAACATTGGTGATCTACTGTTACGATCCGAGGGCGGCGGAAGTTCCGAACGCGGTGGCGAAACTGTTAGGCGACGAGGTGTTCCCCGGCCAGGTTATGCTCGATGCGGCTGGCAATCGCGTCGCATCGTCTACGACCATCTTTCCTATCATTGTCGCCGGTGGGCGCGCCATCGATGCACTGCGCTCCATCACTGTAGCCCAGCATCTGTTCGGGATCGAGAACATCGTCGTGGTTCACCACTCGCAGTGCGGCGCGACCACCTTCACAGCCGATGGCATTATCAACGCCTACAAGCGCGAACATCATCTCGATATTTCCAAACTCTATGATCGTGGCAGCATCTGCATCGAGGATTATGAGGCGTCACTGAAGCGGGACACCTCGTTGATTCGCTCACACGCTGGGACGCCCAAACATGTGAACATCTTCGGCTATTTCTATAACATTGACACCGGCGTGCTCACTGAGGTTGTGACGGACAAAGCCAAGGCTCTTCAGCTGGCCTGATGGAATGCTTGGTCGATGGCCGCCACTTACTGCTGGTAGCTTTTGAGTGATTGCAAGACGTCTCATTTCGGAGCCCAGAGCGGAGATGTTCTGCATTTTAGGTCAGCCTGGCTCATCGTTGAGTGAGGAAGCAGCGAAAAGGGCAAATGGCGTAAGACCAAACGTATAACTCACCATCCAACAAATATGGAGGGACTATGCGATATCGCTACCAAGTTAATATATATATCGTTGCACTTCTCCTTGCTCTTGGAGGAATCAGCCACACTCTTTTAGCAGCAAGTTGTGAGGCATCCGCAACCTTGCAATCAGATGACAGAACCAACATGGTTGTGTTCATTCAGGACAACCAGTTTGATGTAGATATGGCCACCATGGCCATAAGGAGGAGCGCCCGAAAAGATGTGAAAGAGCTCGCTGAAATGATTGTCCAGGACCATGTGCAGATTGGTCACAGGGCCAAAGCCTTACAATCCACGCTTGGCTGGAAACAAGCATCTCAAGGATCCGTAGCCATTCTGCCAGCCCGCGAGAGGGTGCTCGCCGAGTTGCAGGCCTGTACCCCACAGGATTTTGATGACCTTTATCTTAAGCATGAACGAGACTTCAGTCAGGGCTTTGTCCATGCGATGAAGACCCAGTGGATTCCTGCCGCACGGCACCCACAATTCAAAGCTTTTCTCAGGGATGTTGCGAAACAGCTGGATGAACACATGGCCCACATGAGTCATACTGGTGGCACCCAAGCCCCTCACAATCCTCATGGACACTGATCCACATTATTCGTGGACGTATCTACTACGACCACCAATATACTACTGCGAGGAATGGTTGGTTGGGATGAGAGCATCCTTTCGTCGATGTGTGTTTACTCATTTAGTCAAAACTGGATCAGGGGTTTCTTCTATGCCAGAAGATGCGTTCACCTGCGTGGTTTCTTTGTGCCTTGGGAAGAACGGGATGATTTCTCTTCCCAGTTCGTCTAAGACTTCGCTGGCCGGACGTGTTCCGTACTTGACGTTGAGTATGACGTGATGGATACCAACCCGCTCCAATTGCTTCAGTAACTCGAGAAGCCGGTGGCGGCCTAAGCGGAACCCAAGGTGGATTGGTGTGGGGGAGGTGTATTGGTCGTCCACCAGGTCGATATAGAGCGATTGCACAAAAGGTTTGAACTGTCCCGGTGTGGTCTCTGCGGTCAACCGTTTCCACATGGCAATCATATCGGTCTGGGCCACGAGAGGGCGTGGATAGGTAATCCAGCCGTCACTCTGGGCAGCGATCCATTCCATCGACTGGCGGCTGCTGCCCGTAACAAGCAGAGGTAAGGTGCCAGTTACTGGTTTAGGGAGGATGTCAATGTCGTGTATTGAGCCCAATGGGTTGTCGATCTCTGGGAATCGAGTTTGGAGCACCCGGCGGAGCAACATGAATGAATTGAGGAATCGTTCGCCTCGTGTCTCTGCGTCGATCCCGAACGCGGGAAATTCCACTGGACGATCGCCGGACGCGACTCCCAATACGAATCGACCGCCTGACAATTGATCGACTGAGGCAGCTGCCTTGGCGACATGCAACGGATGCCGCAACGGCAGCACGATGCTGCCGGTTGCCAGAGCCATGCGGCGCGTGTACCTCGCAAGATGGCCGAGATACACCCAGGGATCGTAGATCTGTCCGACGTCGCCAAATGAAGGGTCGTACAGCGGTATGTCACGAATCCAGAGTGCTGCAAATCCTAGACGTTCAGCCTGTCGAGCTCGCACAAGGTGGTCACGCATCGTAGGGATGCTACCCTGGTAAGCTTCGATTGGCACAAACAGGCCGAGGGTCAGACGCCCATCGGCAAACATGGTTCGAAATCCAGGATGTCTCGATCGATCCATCTTATCCTCCTTCGATCACATCCGTTCAATGAAGTTCGAATATCATTTCCAATTCGACCGGCATCTTCGCAGGCAGTGATGAAGCACCGACCGCCAGCCGTGCGTGACCGTCCGTTTCATTGAACACCGACGCAAGCAACGTGGATGCACCATCGGCGACGGTCGCGTGGTCGCTGAAGTCCGAGGCCCCTGCAATATGGACGGTCACACGCACCACTCTCTTGACACAATCCAGCGAACCGAGCGTGGCCTGCGCGACCGCCAGGCCATTGAGGGCCGCCAGCCTAGCGGCTTGGCGGCCCTCATCGATCGACAGTTCCGTTCCAACCCGCCCCGTCCAGGCTGGCTGCCCGTCCTTTACGGGCAGCATGCCGCTGAGAAACAACATACCGCCCGCTACCACCGCTGGGACGTATGTCCCAAGCGGTTTGGGCGGATCAGGTAAGACCAGCTGCAGTTCCTGCAGCCGTCGCATCAGGGTCATCGCAGCCCTCCTTCCACAGCAGGAGCAATGAGGTGGGCGTAGCGATCGGCGCTCCCTGGTATCCAGGGCTCACCAATAAACCGATAGTTCATGCGTGGGAAGTAGCCGTAGCGCTGGCCAAGTTCCCCACTCAGTAGTGTCATCCGTTCAATCACCCGTGCATTGGCCAGTCGGCCTGCATCCACGAAGCGGAACGGCATCGGCTGGACGATCTTGAGAAAATCCTGCTTGGCGGCGGCGTCCCCGACAACAAAGACGTCAGTCACGGCCCCGTCGAATGTCGGAGCGTCGAAGACTTCCCACCAGACGTTCTTGAAGGCGCCGACGATTCTCCACTCCGGGAAGTGTCGCTGCAGTTCCTCTGCTCCACTGGTATCCCAGGGGAGAATGAAATCCGTATAGTCAGCATTAAAGGGATTTGAAATATCGATGATGATCTTTTCTGCCAGGTGCTTGCGATAGGGCTGGAGCGTCTCAATCATGCCGTCCCGCAGAAACATAGCCGGCAAGACAAATTCCGCCTGGGCTGCCTGCTGGTAGCCGGTCGGTGTGATGCCGAGGATGTTCAACCCCTCGACAATCCGCTCGGCTCGCCGCGGATCTCGCGAGCCGAGCAGGACTTGTGTGCCTGCCTTCGCAAACGCCTCCGCCAATCGCACGCCCATGCGCCCCGTTCCCAAGATACCTACTGTTTTCATGGTGTCCTCCTTATTGGTAGGTTGTTAAAAATGGACCTACTAGTAGGTAGGCCGTTGAGACAAAAAAATACTCCGTCACTTCAGCAGCAATTTCAGTGTTTGTTCTGCCATTGCATGCAGCCGCTTGTGCCCACCTTCCGCCCTCGCGACTAACGCACCTCCTTCCAGCAACGAGAAAATCATAGCCGCGACCAACTTCGCTTCTCCCTTATAGTGAAACTGTCCTTGTGCCTTGCCCTCTTCAAGCACTCGAACCAGACGCGCCTCGTTCTCTCGATAGAACCGCTTGATACCAGCTGCTGCGGGACCACCTAAGGTCGATAGTTCCGCGCCTAGCATGCCACAGAGGCAAGCCTTGTCCTGCTTGCCTTCGCTCAACGTTGCTTCAAACAAACCGGCATACGCACGCAGTTTCGCCACGGGGTCATTTTTCGATTCAATAATTGAATCGATGAGGCCGAGAAAATAGGCCGTGTATCGCTGAATGAGTGCGTCGAGCAGCGCATCCTTGGTCGGAAAGTGATGATGGATGCTGGCCTTCCGGATGCCGATGGCGTCGCTGATGTCCTGATAGCTCATCGCATTCGCACCGCTGCGCTGGATCAATGCCTGCGCGGCATCGAGAATCGCTGTCTTGGTGTCACCCTTTGCCATAGAGACACCCTACTAGTAGGTAGGTATCGTTGTCAAGAACATATTTACGTTTACCGCTCTTGCGAGTGAGGCAATCCTGTCAATTGCTGGAGTTAAGTTGCTTCTACTCTATCAGCTCAGCCAGCCGCTTCTCCAGAAACCGTCGTTCCGGTTCTTGTTGGGTGCGGTGAAATCAAAGGGGCGGGAACCTTTGTTTGATTGTCAAGAGGTAACAGTAGAGGTTGATAGGTGCGCAGGTAGGCTGTCGACGTCCCTTTCATCCTGCACGTCTTTGGCGTTGGAACTTACTGATTGGAGCTCCATGTCGAGTGCTAGACCACCGCCACTAGACAACCTCAAGCATGTGGGAGAGTAAGGGCTGCTCTCAACGAGAGTAAGTACAGAGTGGGCTTACAAGAACTCGATGTGTCCTTCCATTTCGTCAGCATTGAGAACCTGGTGGAGTGACATCAAGCCATGAATGGTCGCTCCGATCAATGTTCCTCGTGGGGCATACACGGTGCCGAAATATGCCTGTCCCTCATAGAGCCTATTTTCCCTCGGCATTCAGCATGTGCTTGAGCTTAGAAGGCGTGGCTTGGCGTAAGGATTCAGCAAAGGCCTGGCCGTC
>CAZXNN010000019.1:0-20412 GCA_964641915.1 uncultured Nitrospira sp.
TGTTGCGCTGACAGTAACTTTGACGATCCGCTGACATCAACTCTGAAAAATGACATGTACACGAGTCATGAGCATAGTTGAGAATCGTGCAGGCGGCTGCTGATGTTGAGCGGTCAGAAGCCAACTGCACAACCCGCGTTATGGCCAGTCAAGTGGTGCAGTCGTCTTCTGAAAATGACAGCCAGGTCGCTTTCCGGTCGCTGACCGAGAACATGGATACAACCTCCGCCTCCGGCGAGCTACTGTTCAATGTGTTCGCCTCGCTGGCGCAATACGAGCGCGCGCTGGTTCAGGAACGCGTCACCGCCGGACTGGCGGCAGCCAGGCGCCGGGGCCGGATCGGCGGTCGCCCGCCCGCCATCGCGGGAGAAAAACTGGAGGCCATTCTCGCCGCCTTGAACGGCGGGATGTCCAAGGCGGCGGTTTGCCGGAGTTTCGGGGTCAAACGCACCACTCTGATTGACACGCTGGCCCGCATCGGCCCCGGCATGCCGGAAAGCGCGGCTTCCCCCTAACCCATCCCATCAACAACACGTCAGGAGTGCTCTCATGCACGAAATCATTCATTCCCCGTTGTGCCAGGTCGTTCGCGGCGAGGGCACTTATGTTGACATCCAGATCTACCGGACCAGCGACAGCGACTGGTCGCTGGAAGTCATTGATGAAACCGGAGCGTCCACGGTGTGGGATGATCTATTTCAGACCGACCAAAGCGCGCTGGATGAGGCGCTGCAAACGATTCGGGAGGATGGCATCCGGTCGTTCATGCTGGCCCCTGCAAGGTCGTAAATTTGACCGCCCTCACCACCATTAACTCAAAAGATGCAAGAGATACCCAATGCTTACGCTGGTCACTTTCCGAGACCGGGACCCTTGGTACCGGCCCGACGCCACCGGACACAACAAATGCGGCTACATCGATCAGAAAGGGAGCGTCACTTACCCGCGCTTCCTGGGGGTCGTGACGAAACCGCTGCACGCCATCAATAAATACCCCTACAGGCTCATCCAGGTCGAGAGCCCCATAGATCCGTCTTCACTGGATTTTTTCATCGAGCACAATCGCTTCACCCCCAATCTCTTTCAGAGATTCATGCTTGCATTGTACGAACACGACTCCGTGTTCTTTTCCGAACCCGTTAAGCTTCCGATCCTGAAAACAATCTCCGAGGTCGAATACGAAGCAAAATGGGACTACCTGCTCCAGAGCATTCGTCCGTGCGACATCGTATGCACCTTTGACTCCACCAGCCTGATCAGCAAAGCGATTGTCAGCATAGAGAATGGGGTCTGGAGCCACACAGCACAGTATGTGGGAAATGGAAAAATCGTAGAGGCCACCACTAGCGGCGTCATCGAGTCGGAGATTCTGAAATACAAGTCAAAGAACTACCGGATTGCCGTTTACCGACTCAAGGGCCTGAAAAACCAGGACGAGGTTGTTCACTTTGCGCGAACCCAGCTCAACAAACGGTATAACTACAGGGGTGTCGTAAGGCTAGCCCTGCGGAAGCTGCGGGCACTACCACCAGAAGCGCCGTCGAAAGTATCTCCGAGCGACTTACCCGTTTATGGTAATTTTGAACTGATTGTCACCATTTAAAGCGGCTTGGGGCTTATAGGGGGGGCCTCAGGAAACGGACTGCAAAGTACGTTAAGTCGGTTTCAGCGATCGTAGCGGCCTGAACACACAGTTCTGTGGAATCAGGCAATCTAGTCAAACCGAAAGAGATATAGCTAGCTAGCTATCTTGAAGTGATCGAGTGTCTTACCCGCCGCCATCTCCCCTGCCAACCATTTCGGAACCCTACCGCGACCGGTCCAGGTTTCATTGGCGTTGCCAGGATTCCGATACTTCGGCTCCACCTTGCCCTTGGCGATCGGTCGGTTGAAGTTCTTCCCGCCTCTGGCTGCCTGTATCAGTTCATCCACCCCCAGGCCCAAGGTCGAGGCAATTTGCACATACTGGGCATAGGCAGACTCAATACTTGACTTCCGCTTTTGCTCGATCAGCACCTTGGCTTCAACGATCAATTCTTCCAATTCCTCTACCGACAAATCACTCAAATCCAAACTCATCTTAACCCCACCCCGGCCAATGAGCCGGCTTTAATGCCTCGCAGCATCGGTTTGAATAGTGTGGCATCGATACAGATTGTGGGCAGAAATATTAACTGCCAACAATCCCTAACCATGCACCCGAAATACCGCTTGTATCTCATAATGTGCGCCACTAGTGGAGAGTCATTCCCATTTCTTGTCAAAATGGCTTGGCCATTAATATGGACCGGCAGATACTCCACTTCGCACATCCTCCTGATATCCAGAATACTCCTGCACAGCACCTTATACCCAACATCACCATCCACAATAAAAAAGTTATTCTGAAATCGGGTAAAGGATCCGCATATCAGGTATGTCTTTCCCTTCAGTCCTTGCCTGATAGCATCTTCCTGTTGACTCGCAAAACTTACTGGAAACTCCAGTTCCTGTTCTTGTAGCTCCATCTCAATCCCTTTTGCATCCTATCTGGTGTGCAGCACTTCCTGAACCGCCTGGACAGGGACACTACCCCCACCCAAGGCGAAGGCCCTCTGAAAAAGTTGTTGCGCCCTGGCACGGTCCTGCGGAACACCACGTCCGAAATTGTACATCACCCCGAGCTGGTAGTATCCACAGGCGTGCTCCAGGCGGGCCTGTTCCATGAACATGCTTTTCGCATCCTCATACCTTCCAACCTTCAGCAACTCAACCCCCCGGAGGCAACTGTCGCCAGCTGAGGCCCCCGAGGTGAACAGCACCATGAGCCATATATTGCTCCATCGAATAGTCATAACGGAACCAGGGTCAGATTCCCGTTTGCATCCTTGATGAGCCGTACCTGGTCATTCTGCTTCATGTTTTTCATCGAATCATTGTACTTTAACTCGACCGTGAAACCCTTGGAGACAGTCCCGCCCTTAACAATTCTGGCCACGAAGTCATCATCCTTATAGTTACGTTTATGCCCTTGCGGTATCAGGCTGACAAGCTCTCCAACAGCTATCGCTACGAGGGCATTCTGACCAAACCCTGCAGCAGGGTTAGTTGCTTGCAGAACTGTCCCGCTGACATCGGCGCCACTGACCGCTCTACCTTGGGCCTCTGACTGGCGAATCTGCTGAGCAATCGCTGAGTCACCCTTCGGAAAGCCGCCCTTTAAGAACATCACCACGTCACCTTCTTTCGGTGCAGACACACACCCCGCCAGCAAAACCGAAATAACACCTACCCCTGCTAAAACTTTCATACTCCACCTCTCCGCATCTAAAAAACGTCCGACCAAAGATCAGACCAGTAGAAGCCCCTAGCCTTATTGCCCGGCCTTCCCCTCATCAAACCATTCAAACCCGCCACCGGATTCCGACCAATCAGATAGAGCCGCTCAACTCCTTGGATTTCCTTGGCACCGATATAACCGCGGTCGATGAGACAAGTGAGTGCTTCCAGGAAGGCCTCATGCGTGTATCCCCGATGCCGATGCTTGAAAACAGCCTGTTCAATTGCCACGTCTGAAGCAATACTCGGCATCCCCCACACGACCTTGGCCAGCATCTCCCCCTCCTCCCCGGCCACGAACAGCAGCTCGTTGGTCAGGGCATCACCCATGGGCATCACCCACATCGGAAAGCTCTCAAAGGTGCTGCCATGCAGGTAGAACTCGTACATCATCCTGGTTCGGATGACCCACGGGCGGATACCCAATGCCTGACAGCAGAGGTCGAAACAAAGCTCCTGCTCGCTGACATCAAAGACGAATTCGATGGATTGCGCCTTCTGCTTGATACTCTTGCTGTTCAGAATGGCTCCAAGATGCTCGGAGAGAATGTCGAACGCCTCAGCCTCGGTCTCATCCAGAAAATGCTCTTCTACGATCCGCTTTCTTGCTGTTCCTCGATTGTCGGCAAGAAAACGGATCGCGGCTTGATCAAATGCAGCAAGAGCTCCTGGTGTGACCTCAAAATCCAGAGAATCAGCCAGGCTGCCCAGATCGTCACCTTCTCCAAACCCCATAAGCAGGCCTTGATTAAGTGCTTGTCCAATATCCAGATCAAAGGCTTGTTCAGCTTGGGTATAAGGATCCATAGGGCCAATCCTATAAAGGTTGCAACAACGATGAACCGGGTCTCCGCACTCATGGTTTTCCACCAATCGCATCGGTCACGAATCGGTTGACCTGCCGGAAAAGGTCCAGTCCCTTCCGATCCGGATGCTTGTAGTAGTTGAGCCTCGCGGGGCCAGCCTGTTCCTGGAACTCCTTGCTCAGGCTGATCATGGGCACTTTGATGTTATAGAGCCGATCCCCGCCAAAGCTGACGATGCACTGCCCCATTTCCAGGCTACCCAGCTGGTCGGGGTGGACGCGGTACACCTCTTCCTCGCGCTGGGAGACCGTCATGCCGGCATTCAACCCCGCCTGCTTGATGGGCGAGCTATCCAGCTCGAGGCCGCTCTCACTCTTGCCGGTATTCTCGGCAATGGTGAGAGTGCCCTTACGGTATTTACCGATGATCTCGGCGGCCGCCTCGGCCGACTCGGGGGTGCCGATCTTGAAAAACACCTTCGTCCAGGTATTCCCGGTGATCATCTCGGCCAGTTCGTCGGAGATGGCCTGAAAGTTGGCCTTGGTCTGCGTGGCCGGCATCAGCCAGATCCTGGCCGATCGCGCCTGCTCGAACATGCGCGGCCATGACTGGCCGACGTAAGAGCCGGCCTCATCGGCAAAGACCATATAGGGGGGATTTGGACGTTGCGGCTCCGGCAAGGCCTGGACCCAGGACACGGCGGTGCGCAGATCGCCAATGACCATCTTGCCAAAGTTTTGCGCTTGTTCGTTCTTGCCCATGGTTGGAAGCATCACGTAGACGATCTTGTTGGCCTGGATGGCCTCAAAGATATTGACGTCCGGCGTGTAAGTATTGAGGACCTCGCCAAAGGTGCCTGTCCCGAAGTCATATAGCCGCCCGGCCATGCCTCCCAGGACATTCTTCAGCTGGTCCACATCTATCGAAACGCCTTGCTTGTTCACCACCTTGTAGCGATCGAGGAACAGCCGGAACTGGTCGGTAATCTGGCTGTTGGGTTTGTCACGCACCAAGAGGCTTTCCAGGTAAAGCAAGGCACGTCCGCTCATGAGCAGGATGGACAGATCCATGAAGTTATAAGCCAGCCCCGTCTCCTGCAGGGCGGCGATCAAGGTCGTGATGGCCTGTTTGGTACTCTGGCGATAAAAGTCCGCCCCAGGGTTCTCCTCCGAAGCAGGAATCAGGGACAGCAACCGGGAGGCTACTTCGTCCGGATCACCGTATAGAATCGGATTGTAAGAGTTGCTCATGGCGGGCTTACCAGGATTAATCACCAGAAAATCCTGCTCCCGGCCGGCCCACTTGCAGAGTCGGTACATGGTCTGCAAATCATCTCCATTCATCTTGCCATCAACGAACAGGAGCCCTCCCCCCTTCACGATCTGCTGGAACATGAGATTGGTGCCCAGCACCGTTTTGCCGACGCCGGACTGCCCCAATATCCAGACGTGTCGCATCAGGAAGTCGTACGAGAGGTAAACCGGCTTGCCTTCATCGGCGGTATAGCCGAACAGCAACGCATTCTCCTGGGCCTTCCTGTCGTTGAGGGGGATCACCAGCTCGGAAGAGCGAATGGTGAACTTCGACCGGATGATGAATCGCTCCCTGACCCAAAAGAGGAATCGCTCATTGAAGACCCACCAGGCGCCGACGCCGGCCAAGGCAAAAATCAGGAACCGCCGGTAGAACTCGTCATAACTGAAAAAGGGGGAAGTCAGGACCAACGAGGTGGAGATGAGCAGCACGGCAACCGCATCGGCCGGGCCCGCCAAGGTCATTTTTCGGATTGTTTCCAGGCGCATCTGCAATCAGGTCCCTTTGCCGGTTTTCTTACCACACGCAAAAATGTTCACGTAATAGTATTTTAACCTAAAACCCGATGTTTCTACATGACATGAAGCAAAAACACTCTCACGGAGTGATGACATGGTTGCCTATATGCTATCCCCTCACCAGAGCTAGCTATATAGCTAGCTCTGGTGAGGGGATAGCCATTGAGCTGCCGCCGTGCTCACCCTGAAATGAAAATGCCCGTCATGGAGCACGGGCATTCTCAACGCTTGACTCTCACGGCGATTACACCGTTTGTTTTGCCGCTTTCTCCTCGGCCTCCATTTTTTTCTTCATCAACCGTCTGACAATCCGTATACCCTGGAACTCCTTTTTCGGCTCGGCGCCGGCGTCTTGATTGTCATTGCCATCCTCCGATTCATCCTTGACTCCATAGCGGGCCAGAAGCTTCTCGATCTCCAGGTTCATGCCTCGGTAACCATCCTGCTTCAGCGTTCCCTCCATGAGCCGGATCACGATGTCGTAACGGTTTAGTGCTTCATCACCGGGGCGCGTCTCATTGTTTCGCCACCGCCGTAGGGTCAACTGTGAAACCCCGCCCAGAATCAGGCCGATGACATACAGTGTGGGGCTGGCTTGAGGATCAAGACCTAACTGCGTGGCCCAACCTTCGAAGATCTCCGACATGCTCTTGGTCCGGTAGCGCTGGTAAATCACGATATCGCCACCAGCAAATGTCCGTGCCCGTGCCATGACTTTCTCGGGTACGGACTTGGTATTGATGTACAAGTAGGAGCAAAGCGTTTCACGCTCGACCTTGAGCTCCTGAGCAAACTGCTTCAACGTCAGGCCGCTTTCCTTGTAGATCCGGATCAACTCCTTATGTTCCGGTGTGGCCCCTGGATGGTCCTCGCGCAGCCGTTTGACACGGGAAAACTTCTGGGCGGCAAGAGCCTCCTCGCTCACCTCCAGTACAAACAGGCGCAAACTGCGATGGTCACGCACCTCCGGCGCCTGATCTACAAAGCTCAGATAGGGCTTGCTTGTCGTCACTGTCTGCATGATGTTGGTGTCTCGCCGCTCTTGAACAGCCGCCTTGGCATCCCCTTCAGGCGGCTCTGTCGATTTCAATAATTTCTTCAGATTATCCAGGGCGCGTTGACGATCGATGTCGGGCGGATCTGGCTCCATATAGGGCTCCCCTTCCGCATCCCGAGGGACTTCATGCGGCTGAGCCCCACGCAATAGCGATCGCTCCCGGGATGCCATGTCCAGCAGCAAGCGCTTGGCGCATTCTCCCACGAACTTTGAAAACCAGACACCGGCGCGGATATCCTTAGCCTTGTTCCATAAGACCAGCTCCATCTCTTGCGCCACTTCGTCAACGACATACGCGGGGAGTATGTCCTGGAACTCGCGATAGACCTTCTGGGTTTTCACTTTAATGGAAGGCCTGACCGATGACAAGAATACGTCGAACCCTATGATTCCTTTTTGGAAATTGGACAAAGCTTCATTATCGAGCCTGACCTGTTTCAGCTCGGGAGAAACCGAGGATCGTGGATCCCTTTGCATTTTCACTCACCTGAAAACCCGAAACCGAGTCTCTATGCTTCAGCAACGTGCCCACCTGAAATACCGATAGGGGCACTTCCTGGCTTTCGACCTTCGTCAGAGCCACATACAACCAGACCACACCAGACTCGTGCTGCTGTCTTGCAACATGGGGGCTGTTCCCCTCTGCCAGCTTGTTCAGCTGGTCAAACAATTCCCTCTGGTACCGAGTCATGTCATTCCGGTCCGGCTCCAGCACCGGACAAACCACGACCTCTGCCTCTGTCTCCGGTGCAACCTCCGCCAACCCTCCATCACATACCGGCTTCTTTTTGGCCGGTTTTACAGTCCTGACCTCACGTGGGCTTTCGTCCGTCATAACCTCCGGAACAAACAAACTGTCGCCACGGCTTCCCAGCAGTGGCATGATCTTTTCCCATTCAAACAGAATCATTCCGTGGTAAATATTCGTCTTTTCCTCCTCATTGATTGTTCCTCTGAATATCACCTGAAACAGCTTTTTATCGCCGACCTGATACAGAACCCCTTTTTCAGCCAGGCAGGCGAGGATGCGGTTGATCAACTCATGCGGTTTACTACCGCTGAACCGCTCCCCCATGAGTCCCTTTGCCAGGGCTTCAGGCATGAGATAAACGTGCTTTCCATGCAGCAGCCCCACCCGCAACTCCCCTTTGGCACCATTGATCCGATAGGGCTCGTGCAACAGGTCATATAGTGCGGCAAAAATATCTGCCCCCTCGATGTCCTGCGGAGGTTCCGTGACCTTTTCCTGGTGAGGCAAATCTGGGTCCGTCACAGCGGCGGCTATGACCCCGATACTGCCAACATCCACAGGCGCATTCCCCAGAGGTGCCACAGTCTGCAAGGGCGGCTCGCGCTCATTCCAGCCTCTATCCCCCGCTGCTTTCTTCTGAGGGAGACGCTTCTCCGCTTCCAGAAGAACCTGGAGCAGGGCGGCAACCCGATCGCTGCGGAGATTCATCTCTCCGGCTTCCGACTTGGCCAATGACAAAGATGCCGGCTGATCGAAGTGGCTGATGACCTGGCTGAATGCGGATTGCTCTTCGACAGCCAATGCCCTGTATTCCTTCAGCAAAGCTGCTGCTCGCATAAGCTGGAGGAGTCCCTTGCCACGAGGCTCTTCAATAACTCGGCTCAGACCGATCGCCAGAGGCACCAGGAGAGGATCGGCGGGATCAAAATCATACGAGGGATCAGCAGGCGGGAGGCCGAGCAGGGTAAATCCCGTGTAGTGGAAGTCGTCAGATATCGATTTCGCGCAGGCCACAAAGGTCATTATCTCGCGCGCGCCCGCGCCCTTCCCTTTCAGCGGAAGTGACAAGAGACCCAGCGCCAAGGCCGCCATCTCCACCGGCATCTTCTCCAACTCGACCTTCAACCCTGCCACAACGGCGCGCTGATCCCTTCCACCACCCGCTCCTCGGGCCAACACCGGAAATCGCCCGCGAGTGACCTGCACTCCCCAAAACTGGGAGGCCTCCAGCCCTTGCTGCAGGGCTTCCCTGCCGTTGATCTCTATGAGCCACGCCACCAACCCGGCCAGCACAACCGCGATGCCCCAGAACGCCAGCCTGGGAAGCACCTCGGCCAGTTGGGGAGGCTGGCTCTGGACGGTGGAAAGTCCGGTGAACAATATCCACCAAAAGCAAGCGAGGGCCAGCCCCTTGAAGAGCAGCCCGAAGGGATTGCGCATAGTCCCGCTCTTAGTGGCTTACAGGTCGTCGAAGGTAGGGGACGCGAGAATTGGTGACAGTGAAGGGGTCGCCGCTGCCACGGCGGAATCCATGACACCCTCCCCCTCATGTGCGTCTGCGGTTGAGATGTTCTCTCCGCCTTCGTCCAGCATGGATTTGATCATGTCCTTGAGCTCCGTGCTGCCTGCGGTTTCATACATGAACTCTCCGGCCCAGCCGGGGATATACAAGAACTCAGAACCACGCTGGGGAATCCGGATGTCGCTGGTCTGAATAAAGGGCACCAGCGTCTGCGTTACCCCTCCCTGCCCGTCCGCAACGTCTTCTATCCGCATCCTGGCCATCCCTTCCACCATGATTGGCATGCCGCGTTTTAGGCGGCTCTTGTAGGAGGACATCATCTGACCATAGAGCCGGACGGGCACTGCCTGGTCATTTTCGCGGTGCTGCTTGATCAGGACAACCAGCCCCGGGTTTTTCGAGGACGGCAGGGGGACACAAGCTTCGACAAGGCCAGCCAGATGGACGATGTTGCTATTGGGGTTCAGACGCGGGTTAACCGTTTTCGGCGCGGCCGTTGATGGTTTGACCTGGGAGGCAGGGGCATTGTGCTTCAGTGCAATCTGGTAAGCCGTCGCCGGCGGCATATTGATCAATTTCGGACGCTCGTATCCAAGCACTCTCAGCACGGGGATGCGATCACCACCCTGCTTGTGTCCTTGTACCCGACAGATCACGGAAATCGCCGACCCTTGCTTCACACCCTTGGGCTGTGTCTTTGCATCGAAGAAAACCATCACCGCCGTGTTCTTGTAGCCATTCTGGGAGATGAACAGGCAATTCTCCCTGATTTCCTCTACATAGCCTGTCAGCCATGCGGCGTTGCGGAATCCATTCACATAGGCGTAATGCCGCATGTTCCGCTTTTGCTCTAAACTAAGTTGCATCCCGTAGTATCCCCGTGTGTTTTGTGCCGCGTCAGCTTCACATTACTAACAAGTGATAATATTCCAACCTGTATTCGGAGGCAAGATTGGCGATCAAAGGGCTAGCACTGTTGAGTGCGCTACAACTCAAAGCCGAGAGTAAGGGGCATAAATTTTCAGACGCCTGTTCTGAAATGGGGGTCTCTCAAACTTTCCTCTCCAGCGTGTTCTCCGCTGAAGGCGGCCCCTCCATTGATAGCCTGGATACCCGTACTTTACGGTCGATAGCTACCTATCTGGATGTGCCGCTAGCCCAGGTGCTGTTTCTGGCCGACATACTGGCGGCTGAGGATTTCATGATCCAGCGCACGATGGATCAGGATCTGGCTGCTGTTTACACGCTGCTGGTCAATGACCCGTTGTGGTCTGACATCACCCCGCCTCTCGCAGACTTCACCACATTGACACCGCGCTTCAAGTTTTTGATCGCCCTGCTCTATGAACAGTACACAGGCAGGTCCCTGTTACGAAAAGCCGAGGCTACAGGCCTCATCGACAAAAGAGGGGGCTAATGCCCCCTCTTTTCACCGGAACCGCTCGGATGCAAGGATTATCCGTCGAATGTCTTCCCCTCTGGTTTCCTTCCCTTCCTCTACCATTTCCAGGATCGCCCCCAGCGCGATGTCTCGCGCACTCAGGGGATAGGCCGTCATTCCGGCCAAAACCTGCTCGATAAAGCTCAGGCTCGCTTGTTCGGGTGGAACGCAGTCGCGAAAAATTGTCTGTGAAAGGCTGGTGGCTACGGCTGTTGCGGTCGGCGTCATCATCGCCATGATCCTCAATTCATGTGGTGCCAAGGGGGGATAGGTCATGGTTAAGTGCCCTGGCTCCCCCCGGATAACGCCAAAGCTCAAATACATATTGCACGTCATAGATAGCTAGCTATATAGCTAGCTATCTATGACGAAAGAAGTCTTGAAGAACGTGACCGTCCTCGGAAACGCACCCTGTCCAGGGTTGGGATTTTGCAGGATCTGCAGGTATGAGACCTGTGTTCATCCCATGATAAAGCCGTTCTACCACGATCATTAAAAAGCATTTCACCAGCTAGTAATATGTGCTCTAGGTCACATCTCCATTAACCCGTTCACTTATTGTGGGCTTAGTGCTTTCCCTCTTGACGACACTATTTCATGATATGATTTTTAGTCAAAGCTACGCTAAGAAGGCAAAGCTCGCACTACTTCATGAGGGAAATGACGAATGATTCCGGCAAGATTGAGGCGTGGTTTTGTTGCAATTTGTATCTGCATATCCCCTTTGGCCAGGGCTGATCTGGATATCCCCATGCTGCCAAAGAACACCAAGCAGGGCCTGAAAAGCCTGTTTGACCAGGGAACTGATGTTTTTTCGTCCTTTGCAGAGCTACGGCGCCAAGTCTTGGAACAAAAGGATCGAGCAGCGTTGTCGAAAATCTATGGCATGGCCCAGCATGGATATATCGACGCCATCAACTTCCTGGGTTACCTCTATGACAACGGGGAAGGCGGCGTGGCAAAAAACCCGCGCCTGGCTGCGAAATTCTGGTACACCGCCGCCAAGCAGGGAGATGCCCTGGCATTGCATAACCTCGGTCTTCTTTACTGGCAGGGTCGAGGACTACCAAAACAAGAGGCCACGGCACGCCAGTTGCTTGGCATGGCCTCGGACCGTTTCATCACTCGATCGGATATCGTGCTGGGTCTGATTGCGGAATCGCATAATGACGCAACTAACGCTATTCACTATTTCGCGGAGGCGTCTGCGCAAAAGCACCCCAACATAGCAGCCCGGCAGGCGATGCTTTTGCTCAAGGCGCAAGGACCATCAGCAGCGGATCAGGCATTCTCCATGCTTCTTCAAGCAGCAGAACAGGGCGACCCACTTGCCCAATTCAATTTGGCCAGGTTCTACGGGGCCGGACTTGGCAACACTGGCAACCAGACGAATCCGGTTGAAGCGTCGTATTGGCTAAATATCCTCCAGTCCAACCCGTTCGGGAAACCTTACTGGAACCTGATTCCTACTTCACTTCGGACCTACAACATCACCGATCTAGAGTTTTCTCATGCCAAATCCTCCGCAGATGAATGGATCAAGCAGCATCCCACATTGCCCGTACCCACAGATTACGCAAAAAGCATCTATATTGCGGATGAAACCATGTAGCTAGCTATATAGCTAGCTACATTCTTTGACCACCATCAGTCATTACTGCTAGCTAGCTATATAACTAGCTATCTAGCCCGAGCTCCTTCCTAATCAGCCGCTCCACAAAATCCGTTTCAGTCAGTTTTGTTTCCCCTTCTCGTTTTAGTGCTTCAACTCTGTCTTTAAGGGCAGAGGCGGTATCCCAGCGGAGACGCCAATTTTTCTGAACAGTCGGAATGGGCATTTTCGGTGGAGTTGCCGTATCCGCGGGAGGCGGAGGAGTTCCACGTTCAGCTCTATCGGCCTTGCCCCCTTCTAAAAATGCACTGACATCAGGCTTGCCTCTCATGCCATCACCTCTTTAAAAAAATGTTCCATCTCCTCGATTGCTTGTTTGTCTTTCTGCAATTCCTGGACGATAGTTCCCTCACCGATAGCCCTTCGAAAGGAGACACGCTCACAGATTCTAGTGGCCAAGACGTTCAAGTTTTGCTCCTTCAGAAACTCCAGCATTTCAGATGTATCTTTGGTTCGTGGATCCACGCGCATCAGCAGGACACGAACATCCAATTGAGGATTGTAGTCCTTGGCCAGGTCGACCACTTCCAACAGGTCTGTCATCGCCGCTGCATCCAAATTCGAGGCTCCGACAGGAATAATCGCACGTTCGGCCAGCAGAAGAGCCGAGCGTAATCCGGCCGCGTCGCGACCACCTGCGTCGACGACAACATGGTCAAAACCTTTGGCCAGATTCAATCCTTCGTTGTAGATGGCTTTTCCGCCTAAAACTGTCGTGGTCGGTGAAGGAGTGAGGTTGGCCTCGCGTCGCCATGCTGCCCAACTGGCGGAACTGGTTTGTGGATCGCCATCGATGAGAAGGACACGGTTATTTGAAGACTGCCTGGCCAGCATCATTGCCAGGTGTACGGCTGTGGTTGTTTTACCAACACCGCCTTTCGTATTTACACAAGCATATCGCATAGATTTTTTCCCTTATCTGCTAGCTATATAGCTAGCTAGCAGTATAGCTAGCTAGCTAGCACAAGTCAATTAAAGATGGTATAAGGAACGAGCTGATGCGGAGGTTGCTCCAATAGCGATATTTGCAGATCGGTCATCAAGACGAATTGTTTACGGAAGTGCGGAGAGAGGCTTGTGCCAGATTTGACGCCTTATTCCTAAAAACAAAAAATCGTGTGAAAGTCGCGCCAGAGGCGCGGTCAATGGATGACCCGTTAGGGTCATTTAAGGCGCGAGTTGTCGGTAGAGCTTGAGAACATGGTGTTCGCGCCGTAACGAGCCGTAGGCTCGATATTTTATGAAGAACGATGTGAAGGGCGCCCGCGAGGGCGCTTCATTTCAATGAAGCATAGATATAGATAAATCCTTATTTGAGTATGGAAGACCACTTAAGGATTGAAACTAGGACACTTAAATTCAGTGTCAGCTCTATGTCCGGATGGGCTTTTCGTGAGTTCCTGATTGCGCGTTGCTTTTACGGCATCCGCTGGGACGTTCTGACGACTTTTGGCGGAGCGGAAGAGGGGGCTGGTGGGTGTATTTGAGAGGCGTGCCCACGGGGGTTCTCGGGAGGTTCCCGATTCGATTAGTTGATTGAGCCGCGGAGGAGTTGCTTGTTGGCTTCTCGTCTGACTTCTTCCAACGACCAGTCTGGATGCTCCTGCTTGATCTGCAACATCAGCAGTTGCCGCTCTCGCTCCTTCTCGGCTACAGACTCTTCCTGAAGCTGCTTGAAGTGTGTCTTTCGCTTTCCCTGGCCATTCGCCAGCTTATTGGTTAGCCCCTTCAGAAAGAGGGCTCTCTGGGCCTTGGCAGGGTTTTCCCGATCAACCATTTCCTGGACTTTTTTTGCCTGCTGGTCCTGTTTGTATTTCTGCTGTCTCTTGAACTCGTCGTAGAGGCCGAAAATCCGGAAAAGGTGCGTGGAAACACGTTTGATTGAGGCGATACCACGGTAGCCGCTTTCGGTGATCCGCTCTGCTCTGCGCTTCACCTCGATGATGCCAGCGGCCTCTAGGTCTGCCAAGGCGCGTTGCACACGCTTGTAGCCCAGATTGCACTTGCTGGCAATCCAATCGATAGTTAGCCCAATGAAGCCGTTCCTGGCGGTAGGGATCTCGATGCGCCCTGTCAGAAGATTGAAATACTTCATGATCAAGTGGAAGACAATGGACAAAGCCTCACGCCGTTCACTTCGCTGTTGGCGCGTGCTGCCATTGACGGCATTCAATGCCGGCAGGATAGACGGAGAGTCGTAGTAACGTTCAAAGCGATCGATAACCGCCGTGATGATCGGCGGGAGATTTCGCCCGGCCGGCTCCAGGGGAGTTAGACATGGGGCGGCCGGATTGTGTCCACACCGGTTACCGCTACCCACCTGCGCTCCAACCATCGAACCGGCATTGTCAGCCCCAACTGGGGCGCAAATGCCACTCATAGCAATTCCTTGTCTTGCTTTTGAGTGATCCGATGGCTAGAATGTGGAGACTAATCCGAAGACGGGTCTCCTCTGGAGGCGTTTAAAGTTGTCGGTCGCCAAACTAATCAACTTTCTACGCTTTGGTGTTCTAGCTCTTCGGATCACGGCCCTCGATTGAGGGCCTTAATTTTTTGTACGTCTGAAAATTTCTTCCCAGTCCGCAGCTAAATTCTGATCCTTACCGTTTTTCTCTTCGCAGCCTAGCTCTAGCCAACTCATCATATAGTGAGCACTGGCGTCGGTCAGCGCAGGGAAAACGAATTATTGTTGAAACAGCTGCATATTACTACTATGCAAGGTTTCCTTGCAACATGAATTCGAATTCAGAAATGAATTCAAATCATGCCATGGTTCCGGAGAATACGACTTGTTGGACACTTCTGCAACAGGTGGAGATCTCCATAGAAATCATCACGGTCCTAGCAGCAAGTCCATCAACCGAGTGAGTTCAGTTGATAGGCCCCAGATCATTGAAAATGTCGCGTAGCCTGTTGCAGGCAGGAGCAATGGCGGCAGCCAACTCCCTGCCAGGCTTGTACTTATAGGAAACCGTAGTGATACCCGTCAAATCTGAAGGAAGCTTGACATCTTCACCACGGGGCTCTAATAGGAGTGCTCGCTGCCGCCCCAGTCGCCCCATGAAGAAGCCCAGCTCGAAGATTACATTGTCTCTGGGCGTCGGCCGCGTTTTGCGACGAGTCTTCGTGACATCATCCGGCTGTGCAATCGCAATGGCGAAGTCGGCTAAGTCAAGCTCCTCTTCGAGACTTTCAATCGGATACGACGATGCTTTGAAGACATCATTGGACCACAGTGAAATATGAAAATCATCATGATCAAACTGGTTCTGAACCGCTCTAGCTATCTCAAGCGCCTCGGCAGATGAGATAATGAATACACGGATCTTGTCTCGGGCCGCTGTAATAAAGCGGTTTCTCTGGAGAAGACGACGGGCGAGTTCCTTGGCCATAAATCGCCAGAGTTCAGGATGCCGTTTCCCAATTTCGACCAAAGCAGGCTCTGTCAGACGGCCAACCACACCAGCCTCAGTTGCTGTGACCGTTGCAGATCGAAGTTGTGTTGGCTGAAGTGCGGCCATCTCACCCACATGATCGCCAACCAACCGGGTTGCAATATGCTTCCCGTTTATAGTTACTTCAAACGACCCAAACAATATGTAGAACATATCGTCGCCAGCGGCACCCTGTTCAATTAGCGTGTTACCGGGTATGACGTCGCGTAGCTCAAGACGGTCCGCTATCTCCTCTGCCAGTTGGCCATTGCCACCAATAGTCTTCTGCTCAAGAAGCACCTCTACTAGCTTCCGGCGTCCATCTACACCTTCAAAGCGCTCCTTCATGAGCTTTCCCCCATACATATATAGTCTTGTTTTGTTGCTTTAAACAGCCTGGTGATTTTGCTCTGGCTGCGGCGGTAGTTTGCATCAATCTAGGCGCGAGGAACATAAGCCTAGAGTTCAAGTAACCAGTGGCTGCTGAACCATGAGACCTATTAGAGTGCACTAATACTCATTCAAACGATAACAGCGGGCAATCATTCATTGTTCCACAACAACGCTGTCCTTTCAGACCCTCCCAATAGGCATTCTCCGCCTTGGTCCATTCGTGCAGACCCACGATCAACTCGCTCAGTTGCCAAGCGTGATCACTACATTTTTTTAACTTTCGGGGGCGGCCGAACTGGTGGGCACATAAGCATAGTTGGCGTAGGTTAGCCATTCGCTTCCACTTGAGCCAATAGGTGGCCGCATGGCGATGATGACGGTAAAGTCGTAGATAAGGGCCGTTGCCGCCATCGGGCCTAGCGACTACTTGAAGACGACCGGATTTCAAATCATCCCAAAAGTCTAGTCCTAATAACTTGGCTGCATCCTGGACTCGTTTTTGATGCAGTGCTGCCGCACCATGAGCCCAGCTAACACCTGGCCATCGTCGCAGTCTTCTGACTCGTTCCTGCGTTTTCAGATACTCGTAGAGTGTTTCCCACCAATCCCGTGCCGATACTTCATCAATGACTTCCAGCGATCCTGCTCCAGACCAATAAAGACAGAACGAGCCGTCATAGTTGATGTGTCGTTCCGGGCAGAATGCCGGAAGGCGCGTCGGTTGCTGCTCCTGGGCAGTGATTCGACTACCGTCGGTTGACAGCAACAGCAGGTATGTAGCCATTCTGCCATCCACCTGATGCACACCCACCTCCAGTGTGAGGTGGGTAGCATCGGGCCGGCCGATAATGGTGGACTGGAACTCATCAGCCAAACCAGCTACCAAGTCCAGCGGAAGTACTTCGGCAACCGTCATTTCGTATACGGCGCAATAATCCGGCTGGCCGCCGTAGCAACGGCGGGGCGTCCTGCGTAGGCGTCCATGGTGGCAGCCTTAGCCGTTTTGTCGTCACTTTTTGCAAGGGCGTCCGCCGCCTCGACATAATCCAGATCCTGCACTTTGCAGGTCGTGCCGAAAAGCGTTCGCACCGTTTCACGGGCCTTCTTGTATGCCTCGGGGCCGATGGCGGTTTCGTTGCCCTTACATCTCATTTGTTCCTCTTCAGAGCGCAATACACCACGGCTGACGGAGCAGCGCACTCGATCACCTTGCATTCCCAAGCGTGTCACTGTCATCCAACCGTATTCAAATCCGATTTGGAGTCCTAAGCCGTTAATGTCTATGTCTTGCTCATCGAGCATCTCCAGCGCCAGCTCAAAGCCGCTGCGCAAACCACCAGAGCACAACGTGGCGACGCTGATGGTTTCTTCTATATCGGTGGTTTGAGCCGTACCTTCGCACAATAGTCCATGGAGGCAATCACCGATAAAGCGAATACGCCGGCCATCGAAATCATTTGTCAACGTCCTTTCAAGTTCGGCCCGGATGACGTGCAGCGCTTTCACAACGTTCTCAGCGTTGTCTAAGATATGTCGGTTAACATAGGCTGTGAAGCCATCAACGTCTGCATACAGCGACACCGCTTCCTGGCGCCGTGAATTTCGCGGCGTCAGATCCGATATAGGCATCGTCCGAAATGGCGGAGTGTGGCGTGTGAACTGAAAAACTCCGATGGGCAAGTCGGCAAGATCCTTTTTCCAAGCATCCACAACTGACTGAACCGTCACATCTAGTTGGGCATCCTCCTGGCAGGCCTTGATCTCAGCACGCGTCAACTTCGTCTGCTTCGGCTTCTCGACCTCTGACAAGCCTATGGCCAACCGAGCGTTATTGGTAAGAAAAATGCCTTGTGTAGAGCCTCCACCCGCATACTTGGCCGCCTGATTGGCAGGATTCCCCAAGAAAAGCGGCTCCCGATGCCCATTGCGGCCGTTATTTACCGCCAGGGCTTTCCCACTATCAATACCAACGCGCACCTCAGCAGGGGGAATATCGTCGGAGGCATCGCTCACTTGGGCCAGCACATCGATGATCAGCTGCCCCACTGCTACAGACCGACGGATCCGCTTGGCCTCGGCGTCATTGTCGGTATTGTAGGGCTTGGCAACCAGCGCATGGAGTCGTTGGTTATGGAAGTCCACGCGCTTGACATCCGTTCTACTCAAAATGCGATTCACAGCACGGTAGTGCAGATTCAGAAAGCGCAGAGCCCGCTGATGACAGCGAACCCCCTCTACATCGGTGGTCCCAAGGATATCCTGAAGATTCAGGATATCTGCATATAGATGTACCCCATCTACTCGATAGGCTTTGTTTATCGGAATGCTGTCCAAGGATTTGTCCCGGACGTAGTCAACTACCGTGACTTCAGACACCTCTTCAAGGCGGCGCTGGATATGTTCTTCAGCACGCACTTTGTTCCACGTATGAGCCATCATCGCAACCCTCAAGTAGTGGCTCCTACCCATGGACAAGAGACCAGACATATTAGTATAGTTTGATTATCCATATCAAAACACTACCCGTCAAGTAACTGTATCCATATGCGCATGACAGAAAACACCGAATCAATCCGCTGGGGAGCGGAACGCCGCCTAGAGTTCATCGAGTTTCGGGTATACTGGGAGGGGTACGTCAATCGAAACGACTTAACAAAGCGTTTTGGCGTATCCACCCCCCAAGCCTCGACCGATCTGAGCCTATACCAGCGGCTGGCCCCCGAGAACATCCAGTATGATTCCAGCGCAAAGCGCTATGTTGGCACCGAGCATTTCCAGCCACGCATCCTCCGCCCCAATGCAGATCGCTACCTAGCTCAGTTGCGGGGCATGGCGGATGGCATCATCACTTCGGAGGAGACTTGGATCAACCACGCACCCGCCATCGATGCCATGACGATACCTCAGCGCAAGGTAGAGCCAGCAATCCTGAAGGGCATTCTCGCTGCAATCAGGTCTCGACGATCTGTAGAGATACGCTACCAATCCATGAACAAGAATAGGCCGGAGGCTGCTTGGCGCCATATTACCCCCCACGCTTTTGGTTTTGACGGGCTGCGCTGGCATGTCCGAGCCTTTTGCCATGAGGCTCACAAGTTCAAAGACTTTGTTCTATCACGTTGTTATGGCGTGGGAGACTTTGCTGAGCCCGGAGCAACTCCAATGGATGATATTAAATGGAATACTTTCGTCGACGTTATCCTTGAGCCCAACCCGGCACTCAGTCACGGGCAACGATCGGCGGTGGCCTTGGATTACTGTATGGACAATGGACAGCTTAAGATGTCTATTCGTCAGTCCCTTCTTTTCTATTTCAACGAACGTCTTCGGCTCGATGTCCCACCCTCCGACGGCCATCCTGCAAAAATTCACGTAGTTGTAGTCAATCGGGAGGAGTTCCTTGCGGCACTGCAGACAGCTAGGACTTAGGCGCAAATGGGATCGAGGCGACATTAATCACGACCTTCGACACGGCTATGGTCGGCGGCATCGCAACGGATGCCTTCATGACTGCCGCCAAAAGGCAGCTTGAGATTGGACTTCTAGAACTGTGGTACCAGTGTAGAGGCAATTTCGGGGGTAGTACCGATTGCGCTAACCAAATACCTGAGCAATGGATATCGTAGTCGGGGTTTATTATTCGGAGGGTGCGGTGCTGTCCCTTTCAATTATTCTATCCCGATCACCACGAACTCAGATTTAACGGTAGATTGCAGCTGCTTCAATGATTAGATGAGCATCCTTGTTCTGTACCATCTCCTGTGTTGAAAGCATATGAATGGCGCCCAGCGCGATGTCACTGGCATGAAAGGGGAACTTGGACATTGCCGTAAGCACAGACTGCAGAAAGTTCGGATTACCGAGTTCAACGCAGTCGCGAAAGACTTCCAAGAAGATGAGGGGCTCAGCCATGAATGTAAATCTCCAGTGGTTGCGTACACTGCCGCCTTCGTCTCTCACCTCGTTGGCGACAGGGTGGACAGGGTTTGAGAGACCAGTACAACCAACTGGCGGACCATAGGTCCCCCTGCCCACCCCGTCATGACGACGAACAGGCAGGCAAACGAAAAAAGCCGCGAGAGCGACTTTTCTCGGCTGGTTGTATCTTCAGGCTCTCAACCCTGAACCGCTCTCGGGGAGCGGCGCGGCGGATTTTCCATCAATCCGACAAGAGCGTCAATCTTCC